>JBGPOC010000175.1:0-5337 GCA_041487825.1 Candidatus Dormibacteraceae bacterium
CGCCCCCGGGTCCACGCCGCAGCGATTCATGTGCGGAAGCAGCGGGGCGCCGCCGTCCAGGAGAAGGCGCCCGTTCACCACCACCGCGCCGTTGTAGCGCTCTGGTGAGAAGGCCGCCCCGGTGCCGAGGAAGGCTAGCCGCACTCAGCAGCACCCACGACGCAGCCTGCGACGCAACGTCTGCTCCGGCGCCGCGTTTTCAGGCGACGGTCACCGACTGGTTCAGGTACACATCCTGGATCGCGTTCAACAATTCCACTCCTTCCTTCATCGGCCGCTGAAATGACTTACGTCCGCTGATCAGACCCATTCCTCCGGCGCGCTTGTTGATGACCGCCGTGCGGACGGCCTCCTTGAGGTCTGCCGCGCCGTGGGACTCTCCGCCCGAGTTGATCAAACCCGCGCGACCCATGTAGCAGTTGATCACCTGATAGCGACAGAGGTCGATCGGATGGTCGGTGGCGAGCTTGTCGTAGACCGCCGGTGCGGTTTTGCCGAAGTTGATCACCTCGAAGCCTCGATTGGTGTCGGGGAGCTTCTGCTTGATGATGTCCGCTTCGATCGTGACGCCCAGGTGGTTGGCCTGGCCGGTCAGGTCGGCCGCCGTTTCGTAGTTGACGCCGTCTTTCTTGAAAGCGGGGTTGCGCACGTAGCACCACAGGACGGTCGCCATGCCCAGCTCGTGCGCCTGGTGGAAAGCAACCGCGATCTCCTGTAGCTGGCGATTGGATTCGGCCGAACCGAAGTAGATGGTGGCTCCAAGGGCGACGGCGCCCATCTCGGAAGCCTCCTTGACCGTCCCAAAGAGAACCTGGTCGAACTTGTTGGGGTAGGTGAGCAGCTCGTTGTGGTTGATCTTGCAGATGAAGGGGATCCGATGCGCGTAGCGCCGTGCCACGGACCCCAGGACTCCGAACGTTGACGCCACGGCGTTGCACCCGCCCTCCATGGCGAGCTCGATGATCTTCTCGCCGTCGAAGTAGATCGGGTTGGGGGCGAACGACGCTCCGGCGGTGTGCTCGATCCCCTGGTCGACGGGGAGTATGGACAGGTAGCCGGTTCCAGAGAGGCGGCCGTGCTCGAACAGAGACTGAAGGCTCCTGAGCACGCGGGTCGGCCGGTCGCTGTCCTTCCAGACGCGATCCACGAAATCCGGTCCTGGCAGATGGAGCTGCGATTTCGGCACGGTTTGACACTTGTGCTCGAGGAGGCTGCGCGCGTCCGCTCCGAGGACCTCCTCCAGCTTGCCTGACGATCCCCGGGCGACTGTAGCCATCAATCCCTCTTACACATTTGATTAGTGCTCTCCGCAGGTTCGCGGATGCACAGGCGTCACTCTATAGTGGCACCTCATGACAGAGCGAGCCAGTGATCTGCTGAGCGAGGTCGCCGGGCGCCTCTCGGCCTCCGCAGGCGAGAGCGGTTTGGCGGCTGCTGAATCCGTGCGCTCGCTCGCCCCCGAGATCCTTAAAGTCCAGCAGGGCGGCTCGGTCGACGAGCTCGTCCGGATCTCGGTGAGGTTCCACGAACTGCTGTTCCGCTACCTTCAAGCCGAATCTAACGTCCCCTGGGCGGAGTATTACGCGATCGCTCGCGAAGCCTCGCGCCAGTATGCGGAAAAGGGAATTCCCCTAGAGGCGCTCATGGAGGGGCTGTCGGTGTTCCGGCGGTCGGTGATCGCGCGCGTCACCGAGGACGTGGCGGACAGCGAGCACTCCGACGAGGTCGTGCGCCTGGCCGAGCGGCGGGTCGACGAGGTGATCGAGCACATGAACTCGAGCTTCATCCGCGGCTACCTCGACTTCACCGAGGCCCGCCACCGCGCGCGGCAGAGCGAGCTGCATGGGCTGTACCACATCGCAAGCGCGCTCGGCCGCTCGCTCGACGTGGCGGAGATCGCCGAGGTCGGGCTAAGGGAGACGCTGCAGGTCCTCCGCCTCCAGGCGGGCGCGGTCTGGGTGCGAGAGGGCGCGCGCCTTGCCCTGGCCAAAACTCTGGGCTTGCAGCCGGGCGAGGAGGAGGAGTTCTCGGAGACGGGCCGCTCGCGGCTGGTCAAGGTCGTAGAGGTCGCTTCCGGGCCGGCTGAATCGCGGGTCGACCGCATCACGGGCCAGTGGAGCGCGATCCGGGCCGAGCTCCGGACCAAGGGCGTGCTGCTCGGGGCGATGACGGTCGCCACCCGATTGCCCCGCACCTTCGAGTCGAGCGACCTGGAGTTCGTGGCCGCGGTGGCGGACCAGATCGCAGTCGCCCTCGATCGTGCTCGCCAGCACACTCGGGAGGCTCGAACGGACTACCTCACCGGGCTGGCCAACCGGCCCGAGTTCGAGCGCGCGATTGACCGGTCCGTGGCGGCCGCCCAACGTCACAAGCGCCGCCTGACGCTGATGATGATGGACCTCGACAACCTCAAGGACATAAACGACACGTACGGTCACCACGTGGGCGACGAGGCCATCCGCGTCCTGGCGCAGGAGCTGCAGCGTGCCGTCCGTGCCACCGATACGTGCGGGCGGCTCGGAGGTGACGAGTTCGGCGTCGCCATGCCGGACGCGGATGAGCACCACGCCAGCGACGTCGCCACCCGGGTGCGCCAATCGCTTGAGGAGTTGATACGCACGGGCAAGTCGCCGGTTCCGGTGCAGTTCAGCATCGGGATCACGTCATGGAAGCCGGGCATGGACTGGCAGGCCATGTACCAGCTTGCGGACAAGGCGCTCTACATCGACAAGCGGCGACGCCATGCGGGTCGCAAAGCGGTTGGCCAGGCCCAAACATGACGAGGTCGCCGGCCTGAGCAGCCTGGCGCCGTTCGGGCCGGTCCTGGGGCCGGAGTTCTTCGACCGGGACACGACTGTGGTGGCGCGCGACCTGCTTGGCAAGGTTCTCATGCGCGAGCTCGAAGGCAGGCGCCTGTGGGGCCGGCTGGTCGAGGTCGAGGCGTACATCGGCCCAGACGACCTGGCCGCGCACTCCTCAGGAGGTCGCCGGAGTCCCCGCAACGAGGTCATGTACGGACCCCCGGGCCACGCGTATGTCTACTTCACGTATGGGATGCATCACTGCCTGAACTTCGTCACACAGCCCGAGGGCACGCCGCAAGCTGTGCTCGTGCGCGCGCTTGAGCCCGGCCCCGGCGTCGGGCGATGCGGGGGGCCGGGCCTGGTGTGCCGCGCGTTCCACATCGACCGCAACCTGAACGGCGCGGCGCTGGTCCCACCGGCGCTCTATGTCATCGACGACCGCGCCCCGGCTCGCCAGATCTTCGAGACGCCTCGAATCGGGATCGGCGACCAGGGTGACTGGACGCTGCGCCCCCTACGCTTCTGCCTCGACTCGAAGGATCTCTCGAGGCCTCTCCCCAAGACGACAAGGCGTGGCGTCTAGGCCGGATTCACTCCGGCCGCCACCCAAGCGTTGTCGTCCAAACACCTCCAGGTGTGGTGGCTCACAGGAGGGGGTTCCGCGGGGGAGGACTTGCGTCCTCACCCGCGCCGTTTTAGGGCCAGCGTCCGGCGGAGGGCTCGATCCGTTTCAGGTCTGACCAGTCGGCGCGCAGCGGCGCGAACACGTCGACGACCGTCGCGCCGCCGCTGCCTGCCGTCGCCTCATGGGGAACGTTGCTCGGGATCGTGTACGTATCACCCGCGTGAAGGTCCTGCTTCTCCGATCCGATCCGCATGGTGATGGTCCCGCTGATCACGAAACCGAGCTGCTCGTTCTCGTGCTTGTGCTCGGGTACGGTCGAGTGAGGGTCGAGGTCGACCACCGCCAGCGTCATCCGCCCGCCGGTCACCGCTCGCGCGATGACCCCTTCACGTAGAGCGTGCGGTTTGATCCTGTGCAGGTGCTGGAAGGTGCTCACGGCCGGGCGCGCGCAGGGCGCTCCATCATTCGACGACGCGGTCGATGATCGTCGCGGTGCCGATGCCGCCGCCGCAACACATCGTCTCGAGGCCGTAGCGAAGGTCGCGTCGCTCGAGCTCGTACAGGAGGCGGTTCATCAGGATTGCCCCTGACGCACCCAGAGGGTGGCCGACCGCGATGGCGCCGCCGTTTACGTTGGTCTTGCTAAGCTCGGCGCCCGTTTCCTTCTCCCAGGCCAGCACGACCGAGGCGAACGCTTCGTTGACCTCGAAGAGGTCGATGTTCTTGATGTCGAGGCCGGCCTTCTTCAACACCGCAGCGGTGCCGGGGATCGGGCCCTCGAGCATGAGCACGGGGTCGGTGCCGACCACGGCCTGAGCTCGGATGCGTGCGCGCGGCTTGAGGCCGAGCTGCTTCGCCTTTTCGAGGGACATGAGCAGGACCGCGGCCGCGCCGTCCGAGATCTGGCTCGAGTTGCCGGCGGTGATGGAGTGCTCGGGATTGAACGCAGGCTGCAGCGCCGAGGTGGCCTCGTAGCTGGCGTTCGCGCGTATCCCTTCGTCAGCGTCGAAGAGCCCGCTGTGCCCGTTGCCGTCGAGCGACACCTCGATCGGCATGATCTGGGATTTGAAGTAGCCCTTGGTGGTCGCCTCGTGCGCGAGCTGGTGGCTCCGGACGCCGAACTCGTCCATCTGCTTGCGGGAGATGCCGTACTTCCTAGCGATGAGCTCTGCCGAGATGCCCTGCGGCACCAGGTCGTAGAGCTCGGTCAGCTCGGGCGGGAACGGCGATCCGGGGGACATCGCATTGGATCCCATCGGAACTCTGCTCATCGACTCCACACCGCCCGCGATCGTTATGTCACACACGCCTGACTGGATGAGGTTGGCGGCGAAATGGATCGCCTGCTGGCTGGACCCGCACTGGCGATCGACCGTCGTCGCTGGTGTCGTGACCGGGAAGCCGGCCGTGAGCCATGCGCTTCGAGCGATGTTCAGGCTCTGTTCTCCGGCCTGGCTCACGCATCCGAAAACAACGTCCTCGACTTGCTCGGGCGTGATGCCCGCGCGTTTGATGATTTCTTTCAGGACGAGCGAACCGAGAACGACGGGATGGATGTCCTTGAGCTTGCCGTTACGACGCCCGATCGGTGCCCGCACAGCCTCGACGATCACGACCTCGCGCATGTTCATCGTCTCCTCATTTCTTTGCTTCGTCCCATTCTAGGCGTGACGGCTGCGCGCAATAGACTGTCTCGGCTCGCCGTGTCAAGCCCACAAACATTTGCCTGGCATGAGGATTTTTTTCTGTGTTGACGCGGCGTTAACACGCTGATAACTTTCGCGACGCCCCAAGCGGCTGAGTACGGTAAACCTGAGGATACCGAACGTCGAGTAGGTGGAAGGTCCGGCGCAAGCCGGGGTGGAAACCGAAAAACGCATAGGGGACTTCAGGGTAAACAGGAAGGTC
>JBGPOC010000176.1:0-5320 GCA_041487825.1 Candidatus Dormibacteraceae bacterium
GTGGACGACGTCCGCCAGGTACTTGCCGATCCCGTCGTGGGTCATACCACGGTCGACGTTGACGCCCATGCTCGGGACGTCTGAGAACTTCACCGTGTTGTTCGGGCCGGCGAAGATCGCCTTCGACAGGTCGAGTCCCACCTTGGTCTTGTCGATGTCGAAGGCGGCCACGAACTCGATGTCGCTGATGTGGTAGCCGCCCAGGTCGACGTGCATCAGGCCCGGCACGAAGTCCGTGCGGGAGGCGTTGCGGTAGTAGTGGACGCCCTGGACGAACGACGAGGCGCAGTTGCCTACACCTACGATCGCGACGCGGACCTTGCCGTTCCGATGGCCCTTCTTGCGGCCGTTTTTCATGCCCCAACCTCCGTTCGAGTTTTGATGCGGTCTGTGATTCCCAGCAGTTGCTCGAGCTGCTTGCGCTCCCGAGCGATGTTCTCCACGTCCAGCGAGCAATAAGCCTGGCGTCCGTCACGCCGCGTCCGGATGACCCCGCCGACCCGCAGCATCCGAAGGTGCCACGAGATGCGCGGCTGGCTCATACGGAGGTGGAGGGCGAGGTCGTTGACGTTCTCCTCCCCGACCTCCCCCAGGCGCTGCAGGATGCGCAGGCGGGTGGGATTGGCAAAGGCCAAGAAGTGGTCCGGAAGCTCGTGACGCTGGGTAGGCAGAAACATAAAGCTTGCTTTATGAGTCTAACCCATAAAGGGTCGTTTATGTGTCGCCTAGGAGCCAGGCGACTGGGCTGCTTGCTAGAAGACCCCGACCAGCACAGAAAGGATGTTGGCGCTCGCGCACAACATTCCGGCGCCGCAGGGACTGTGATCGACCAGGACGAATGTGATCGTGCCCTGCCATTGACACCATGTGGTCTGGTTTGCGGGCCCAGCCGACAGGGTCATCACGCCATTGCTCGCCGAGGTGGTCATCCCAGGCGGAGGACTCTTCGTAGCGGTGCGCACCGGCGCCCCACATCCCGCGGCCGGGCTGGGTAAGTCGATGGTCGCTCCGGCGGCCACGGTCGCCTGCACCTTCGGCTTGCCGCCTGGAACTCCACCCGTGTAAGGGATCGGGAGAACGCACGAAGACGGACTGTTGCCGCACGTCGCTTTCGTCTGCGTGAACTTGAGTTGGCGGAACACCAGGATCGAACTCGGCGCGCCGGCCGCGGCGCCCGCTGCGTCATCGACTCGAACCACGAACGAGAAGGTGCCGACGGTGGTCGGCTTGCCGGTGGCGCTGCCGCCGGTCGACAGCACCACGCCCGGTGGGAGAGCTCCGCCCGATATCGACCACTTGTAAGGAGGCACGCCGCCCTTAGCTTTGACGGTCACGGGCGAATAGCCGACGCCGACCTCTCCGATATGGAAGGGGAGACTGCTGATGATGAGCCTCGCCGGGCTGGGTGATGTGGCAGGAGTGGGCGAGGTCTCGGTCGTCGGTGACTCGGCCGGTGTCGGGGCGGTGCTTGGCGTCGTGTCGACGGCAGGGGTCGAAGGGGTGGCCGCGGGCGAATTCCCAGCCTGCTGGTTGAAGTTGGGCATTGTGCAGGCGGCCAGAACCAGAACCACCGCCGCGGCCAAAGCCGCGGGTACCAGACCCCACCTCGCGATTCCGTGACTCAAGTCGTGCGGTGCAAAGTGTATGACCCACGTGGAGAATCCGATCCCCTCTAACCAAGAATTTCCGCGGCCGGTTTTCGGCTAGAGGCGGCGGACCAGGTCGAGGAACTCGGCGCGGGTGCGGGCGTCCTTGCGAAAGGTTCCGAGCATGCAGGAGGTGATCAGCTGGCCCCCGGGCTTCTGGACCCCGCGCATCTCCATGCACAGGTGGCGCGCCTCGATCACGACCCCCACGCCTCGCGGCGCGAGCTCCTCGTTCAGGGCTCCTGCAATCTCGGTCGTCAGCCGCTCCTGCAGCTGCAGCCGGTGGGCGAACATCCCGACCAGCCGTGGGATCTTGCTCAGCCCGACCACCTTCCCCTTGGGCAGGTATCCGACGTGGCAGCTGCCGAAGAAAGGCAGCATGTGGTGCTCGCACAGGCTGTAGAACGGGATGTCCTTGACCAGCACCATCTCGTCGTAGTCCTGGTCGAAGACCGCGCCCGCGATGACGTCCGACGCGCGCACCCCGTAGCCGTCCGTGAGCTCCCGCATTGCCCGTGCCACCCGGTCTGGCGTGGCGCGCAGGCCCTGGCGGCGCGGGTCCTCGCCGAGCTCCGCCAGCATCTGTTCGACAAGTGCTGGCATGCGGTCGGCCGGCTTCGCCTTGGCCACGCCCGCATCCTCACACAATTGACGGGTGGACGCGATCGCGGCGGCGCAGGCGCTCTCGGAGATCGGCTACCTGCTGCGCCAGGACGCCGAGCAGAAGTTCCGGGCCCAGGCTTTCTCGGCCGCGGCCTGGTCGATCGCGATCTCGAGGCCGGACCTGGAGGCCCTGCACCGGGCGAACGAGCTGACCACGATCGAAGGCGTCGGCTCGGGCATCGCCAAGGTCCTGGCCGGGTTGATCGAAACCGGCGAGAGCTCATACCTGGAACGCCTGCGGACCGAGATGGGCCAGCCCGCCCGTGATGACGAGTCCGCCGTCGATCTGAGCGCATACCAGGGCGACGTGCACTCGCACACGAACTGGAGCGACGGCAGGGCGACCATGCTCGAGATGGCGCGGGCCGCAAAGGCGCTGGGCTACCGCTACCTCGGGGTGACCGACCACTCGCCGCGCATCAAGGTCGTCAACGGGCTCGGCGCCGAGCGCCTGCTGGCGCAGTCGCGCGAGCTTGCGGAGGTCCAGGCCGAGGTGGAGGGAGTGTCCCTGCTGCAGGGGATCGAGGTCGACATCCTCGAGGACGGCTCCCTGGACCTGCCGGACGAGGTGCTCGAGCTGCTCGACGTCGTCATCGCCTCGCCCCACGTGAAGCTGCGCCAGGAGCCGGCCGCCATGACCGAGCGCATGCTGCGCGCGGTCTCCAACCCGCACGTCGATGTCATCGGTCATCCGACCGGCAGGAAACCTGGGTTCCGAGAGGGGGCGACCTACGACTTCGAGACGGTCTTCAAGGCTGCCGCCCGCCACGGCGTCGCCCTCGAGATCGACTGCGATCCGGCGCGCATGGACCTGTCCCCCGAGATGGCACGGCTGGCCCTGGACAGCGGCTGCTCGTTCACGCTGGACGCAGACGCCCACGCGCCCGCGGAGTTCGCATACGTGCCGATGGCGGCATGGATGGCCCGACGCGCCGGCATCCCGCAGGACCGCATCCTCAACTTCCTGGACGTGGATGAGCTGACCTCCAGGCTCATATGAGGTGCCGCTGCTCTCCGACCAGGTAGGCCTCGGCGAGCCACCGCTCCACCTCCGAGTCGACCTCGGAGGGCTCGCTCAGCCTGAAAACGTGAACCTGGTTGCGAGGAGAGATGAAGTCGATCCGCCGAAAGCGCGGGCTGTCCAGCCTCCGCGCCAGGACGACATGGCCGTCGACCCAGTGACGGCGGAGGCTGAAAGCGGCGAAGCTCATCCGAACCTGGAAGGCGATGCGGGTCTTCTCTGGAAGTACCTTCAGCGGCCCCGACCTCTCGGCCGCCGCGACCAGCGCCATGAAAGTCGCGATCACCTGGGGATCGCGGCCTGCGAAATGAACGTCCAAGAGGACGTCGCTGCAGAAATGCGACTGGTTCCGATTCGCAAAGCCGCGTCCGCATTTGGGACAGATCCAGAGCGCCCTCATCCATGCGGACATTACGATTTCGCGACATGACCAAGCTCGGGATCATGATCGAGGGGCAGGAGGGTCTCAACTGGGACCGCTGGCGCCTCATCTGCCACGACGCCGAGGCGTTGGGGTTTAACTCGCTACGCCGCAGCGACCACCTGTTCTCCGTGATGGGGGTTGTCGAACGCGACTGCATCGAGTGCTGGACATCGCTCGCCCTCGCCGCGGAGTGGACGAAGAAGATCGAGATCGGACCGATGGTCAGCCCGATGACGTTTCGGCCGCCTGCGCTCCTGGCGAGGATGGCCACGGCCGTCGACCTCATCTCGCGGGGTCGCCTCATCCTGGGCGTAGGAGCCGGCTGGTACGAGCAGGAGCATGTCGAAAACGGCATCCCGTTCCTCACGCTCGGAGGCCGCATGGATCTGCTGGAGGAAGGCATCAAGACCATTCGCGCCACGTGGCAAAACGCCAACCCCAAGCCCACGCGCGGCATGATCCCGCTGCTGATGGGCGGCAGGGGCGAAAAGCGCGCGTTGCCGATGGTCGCGCGAGAAGCTGTGGAGTGGAACCTGTCCCATATGGATGCCGAAGAGTACCTGCAGAAGCGCAAGGTTCTCGACGCGGCGTGCCGCGCGATTGGGCGAGATCCATCGTCGATCCGTCACTCGGTGATGGTCAACTTCATCATCGGGCGGACCCGCTCCGAAGTGCGTGACCGAGCTTTGCAGTTGCGCGAAATCATCCCCAGCCTGAAGGAGCTCGAGGCTGACCAGGTGATCGCGAAGATCGGCAAGGCTGGTCTGGCCGGCACCGCCGAGGAGGTCGCCGAGCAAATCAAGAAACACTCAGCCCTGGGTGTGGATCTCTTCATGCTGCAGCACTTCCTGCTCGACGACAGGGACGCACTGGAGCTGCTCGCGTCAGACGTCATACCCGCGGTGGCCTAAGGTAGGTTTATGGACTTCGAGCTGAGCGATTCCGAGAAGTCGTTCCGGGACGAGGTCCGCGCCTGGCTGACCGCCAACGCGCCCAAGGACGACTCGAGCGAGTCCGACCAGGAGACCATCATCGGCAACCGCCGCGCATGGCAGAAGAAGCTCTACGAAGCCGGGTATGTGGGCATCACCTGGCCGAAGGAGTTCGGAGGTCGCGGCGCCGGCTTCATGGAGCAGCTGATCTTCAACGACGAGATGATCGTCGCCCAGACCCCCGAACCCATCAACGTCATCGGCCTGGGCATGGGCGGACCGGTCGTGATCGCGCACGGCACCGAGGAGCAGAAGAAGCGATACCTTCCTCCCCTCCTGTCCGCCGAGGAGATCTGGTGCCAGGGCTTCAGCGAGCCGGACGCCGGCAGCGACCTGTCCGGGCTGCAGACCCGCGCGGAAGACAAGGGCGACCACTACCTGGTCAACGGGCAGAAGGTCTGGACGACGCTCGCCCACGTCGCCAAGTGGTGCATGTTGCTGACGCGCGAGCGCAAGGAGGAGAACCCCCGCCACGGCCTCACCTATCTGCTCGTCGACATGGAAAGCCCGGGAATCGAGGTGCGGCCGCTGGTGCAGATCACCGGCGACGCCGAGTTCAACGAGATCTTCTTCA
>JBGPOC010000177.1:0-5293 GCA_041487825.1 Candidatus Dormibacteraceae bacterium
CCGGGTCACCGCAGAAGTAAAGATGGGTTTGGTAACCCAGCTGTGCAAGGGATCGCGTGAGGCCCTTGACGCGAACGCCCAGCCCCCCCGCCTGGCTGAAGATGTCGGGTCCTTCGAAGCTGAGGACCACGACGACCGTCTGCTGCGGTGTGAAAATCACTTTGCCGCCTTCATCGCATTGAGCGCCGCGGCGTGGAGCTTCGGGCTCGGCGCGCACAGCAATGTCGTCCTGGTCGCAAGGGTGCACGCGAGCTTGTCCAGGGGCTTGCCGTGGAGGTCGGTTGCCACGCCACCCGCCTCGCCGACGATCAGCAGGCTTGCGGTCATGTCGAAGACTCGCATCGGGATGGGTGCGCAGAACGCGTCGAATCCGCCGGCCGCTGTGTGGGCGATCGCGAGCGCCATCGAGCCCATGATGCGGACTTTGCTTGACCCCTCCACGAGCGGCCTGGCGACCGCCAGCGAGCGCGGTGTGCTCTCGAGCGCGAGGAGCCGGATCCGACCCGGATCCTCGGGAGGCTGGACCTCGAGCGGCTCGCCCATGTGCCACGCTCCATGCTTGCGGATCGCGGTCCACGACTCGCCGCTGACCAGGTTGACGACGCAGCCCACCACGGTGTCAGCCACCGTCGGCCCGTCGAGAAGGGTCAGCATGATTGCGAAGAAGGGCAGGCCCTGCTTGGCATTGAGACTGCCGTCGACCGGATCGACCAGCACGAGCGGGTAGTCCGCTCCGAACGAGCGCAGACCCACCTCTTCCGAAAGCACCGAGAAGCGCTCGCCATCGGCGGCCACCGCCTGGAGCTTTTCGAACACGGCCCCCTCCGCCGCCCTGTCCACCTCCATCGTCCGGTCACCGCCGGCGCCGACCGCGAGCTGCACGCGTCCGGCCGTGGTGCCCGCAAGGGGCAACACCGTTTCGCGCACGGAGGCGCCGATCTGCAGGAAGAGCGCGAGCCAGTCGGCCGGTCTCAGCGCTTGCGCCGGCGCCTCAGGACGACCCTGACCTCACGCAACGCCGGCGCCGCCGGAGAACTGCGGATCCACCTTCCGCCTGCGGCGGCGGCGCCGCTCGACGACGATCGTGGTGAGAAAAGGTTGCTGCATCGCCCACACGCGCTCGATCAGCTGCGAGATCGGGATGCTGTGAGGATTCTTGATGCCCAACAAGACGAGCCGCTCGGCCGCGAAATCCGTCAGCTCGGTGCGATCGTGGAGGTTGAGCTGTTCAAGGGTTTCCAAGATGTCGTCGAGCCGGCGCAGAACCTGACGCCGCTCCGGATCTTCCCGCTGGAGCATCGCTGACAGCTTACTTGTTGGCGGCAGCGGTCAGGGCGAGGCTCACCTCGCCCGGACGCTCGAACTGCAGCCAGTGGCCGGCGCCCTCGAGAACCTCGAGCCGGTAGTCGCCCTCGACGTACCCGCCGGTCGCCTCCGCCGCGCGGCGCCCGAGGGCGGGGTCCTCATCGCCCCACAGGAGCACGGTCGGCATGGTGATCGGTCCGATCGCGGTCAGGGACTCCCACGCGCCTCCGCCGGCGGCGAGGTTGGCGCGGTAGTAGTTGAGCGCGGCGGTGAGACGGCCCGGCCGGCTAAGCGACCGCGCGAAATGGTCGACGACGCTTGGCGGCACCGCCTCGGGGTTGGGCCCGATGGCGAACATGGATTTGAGTCGACGGAATTCCTCGTCCGCCAGCACCCGCTCCGCCTTGCCCGACTGCAGGAAGAGCCCGACATAGCTCGAGCGCGCCTGCTGATCCGCGTCGTCGCGGCTCGCGGCTGCCAGGGCGGCCGGGTGCGGGACCGAAAGTACTGTGAGCGTCTTTGTCATCTGTGGATAAAGGCCGGCGAAGAACCATGCCACCATCCCGCCCCAGTCGTGACCGGCGACGTGTGCGGCATCGCGTCCGAAGGCCTTGATGATGAAACGCACATCCTCGGCGAGCTGATCGATTGCATAGCTCTCCACGCCGTCGGGGGCGTCGCTGAGGCCGTAGCCGCGGAGGTCAGGCGCGACCGCGAGAACGCCGGCGCGGGCGAGCGGGTCCAGCTGGCGCGACCATGACTCGGCGCCTTCCGGAAAACCATGAAGGAGGATGAACATCTCTCCGTCCGCAGGACCGTCAACCAACGTCCGGAAGCGGAGGCCGTTGGCCCGGACCATGTGCTGGCTCGCCGTCATTTGATGAGGTGGGGCCGGAGGGCTGGCCGAGAGATTCGGTGTCCAGGTGGTCCAGATGCTAGGCGCGCCCGAGTAGCGCAGCGCGCGCGTCCATGGATGCGTAAGCGAGCAACGCAGGGCGCAACGACGCAGATGGGCCGCATGGGCGCCGAAGCTCCGGTCGGCATCTCCGGCCTCACCTCACCGCCTTGATGAATTCGGCGGCGACGTCGAGGGCCTGGTCGAGCACCTTTAGCAACCCGTGGCCCTGGCCTTTGAAGATCTCGAGCCTCGCGTTGGGGACGAGCTTCACGGACTCCTTCAGAAGGTCGAGCCTCGCGAACGGATCGCGGTCACCACTGAGGAAAAGGGTCGGGCAGCGAATCGACGGTAGATGGGCGGTACGCCGCTGGTCGGTGAACCCGGGGCGATGGAGTGGATATGAAAAGAGGATCAGGCCGCCGAAGTCCGCCTCGATCGCCGCCATGCTCGCCACCCTTCCCCCGAATGACTGTCCGCCGCCGATCACCTCGTGCCCTCGGCCCGAGGTCTTGATGAAGACGGGGACCGCGCGCTCGGCGCTTCCGCGTGGCAGGTCGACAGCGATGGCATCGATCCCGCGGTGCTTGAAACCGACGACGTATGGCTTCATCGAGGCCGCGTTGCCGGACGCGCCGTGACCGAGGACGACTCTCATGATCCGCTAGCGCTCCAAGTTATCAACAGGTCGCTCAGTTGAGCTCGGCGGATCGTTGTTGTTCCAACCACTCGCGCGAAATCCTGACGTCGACGCGACTTATGCACACCGCGCACCAGATGATCTCGCAACGCTCGCATGCGATGTGTTGATGGTCCTTCGACAGGTCCATGTGCATGGTGAAGGTCCCGCACTCGAAGCATTTCACCGGACACTTCACGAAAAAAAATCTTATCAACCCCTTGACGTACGCGTGACATTCCGGTATCTAAACAACTTGTATGGCGATGCGACTCGTGGTTGTCACCACAGAGACGACCAACGCGACGCGAGTGCGCGAACCATTTCGCACAACCGCCAATGTCACGGAGACCTCATTGATGAGGCTCCGCGGCAAACCCCGATGGGTCACAACGATGGGACTCTTCGGGTCGTAAAAATTCGCGAAGGAGGTAATGAATGATGGCTGCTAAGAAGAAGGCCGCGAAGAAGACTGCTGCCAAGAAGAAGCCGGCTGCAAAGAAGAAGAAGTAGTAACAACTTCTTTTTCTTTTTTCGTTTGTAGTTAGTGTGAGCCGGGGTTCTGTGGAGCCCCGGCTCTCCTTTTTGTAGTGAGCGAGAAGTCCGTCAAGAAGAATTCCCCGGCTCAAGACCGCTGCTTATTTCTTCGCCTCGAGCCCGGTTCTCTTTATTTATCGACGGCAGCACCCATCGCCAACTCGCGCCTCATGACTTGACTTACGAACATTTGTTCGCTAGTCTTCCCGCACCTCCTCTTCTCCTGCGTCTTCACCCGGAGGCCAAAAAAGGATGCAGGACACCCAGCTCGACCATGCCATCAGCACGATCCGCGTCCGCTTCGGCAGCCAGGCGCTGACGAGGGCGGCGGAACTGCCGCCCCCGCAGCCGTGGCCGAGCAGCACCGCGCTCGATCGTCTGTCCGGGATCGGCGGCCTCCCTCGCGGCCGGCTCACGCTCCTGACCGGAAGCGGAACCTGCGGCAAGCTCTCTCTTGCACTGGCAACGCTCGCCGGCGCCACCCATGAGTTCGCCCACACCGTGGTGATCGACAGCCGCACCTCGTTCGACGCGTGGGCGCTGCTGCCGTTCGATCCAGATCTGAGCTCGCTCACCGTGGTGCGCCTGGAGTCCGACCCGGCGGGAGAGGCGGCGACCGCGCTGGCCAAGGCCGGCGCCGGCTTCATCCTTTTAATGGGTGAGGTTCCGGAGCCGTGGCTCGGGCCCCTTGAGGCGGGGGCAAATCGCTCCGGGACGGTGCTGGTCGGGGTGGTCGACGCGCCGGGCCGCGCGTTCGCCCATGCATCCAGCCTGAGCCTTGGCTTCTCCAGGACGGACTGGGTGATGGATCGTGGCCAGCTTGTCGGCCTGCGCACGGTTGCCCGGTGTCTCAAGAACCGGGTGGCCCCTCCGCTTGGAGAATCCGAGCTGGAGATCCGTTACCCCTTGAGCGCCGAACTCTTCCTCGCGAACCCCGTTCGCGAAGCATCGCATCAGGTGGCCGAGCTGGAATGCACGTCTGCTGTGGTCTGATCGGAAATCTCGAGCTCGCACGACGGCCCGACCTGTACGGGGGCCCAGTAGTCGTGGGTGACTGGGATCAGGATGGACACGTCGTCGCCGCCTCCGATGAGGCTTTGCCGTTTGGCGTGCTGCCCGGGATGCCGCTGCGCCAGGCCGAGCATCTCTGCCCACAAGCGACCTTCCTTTCACCCGACTCGACTGCAGCAGTGCAGCTGCGCGAGCTGATCGCGTCCGCGCTTTACGACCTCGCTCCCATCGTCGAGGTCCGTGTCGAGGGCGTCGCATGGCTCGACGTGTGCGGTGTGCCGAAGCCGGGCGAATCGATCCGCGAGTCGCGGCGCAGGCTCCGCGCCGCGATCGGCCGCGAGCCACGACTCGGTCTGGCGCCTGGGCCCTTCTCAGCCCGCCTCGCCGCGGCTCGCGCGCGGCCCGGCCGCCTGATGCGCATCGATGATGCGCGTGCGTTCCTCGCCCCCATCTCATCACATGAGCTCCCGCTCGATGAGGAACAGCTCGAGCGCCTGGACCTGCTCGGCTTGCGCTCGCTCGGCGCTGTGGCCGACCTTGGTCAGCGCGAGCTCGAGAGCCAGCTCGGCCGCGCGGGGAGACACGCAGTCCTGCTGGCGCGCGGCCTCGAGCCGGATCAGCTCACGCCGTGGTGCCCGCCACTGTTCACCAGCGCCCACCGGCAGTTCGATTCGCCGGTCGAGAACCGCGAAGCCTTGCTTTTCGTCGCCCGCGCGCTCTGCAGCGACCTCGCCGCCGAGCTCGGCCTGCGCGGCGCCGGCGCCAAGCACGTCCGGGTGCGGCTGCTTTTCGAAACCGCCGGGCGCGCGCAGGGCGCATTCGCCGGGCGCGCGCAGGGCGCATTACAAGGCCCGGAGGATCGCGAC
>JBGPOC010000178.1:0-5274 GCA_041487825.1 Candidatus Dormibacteraceae bacterium
ACGTCGGTGTACCAGCGGTCGAAGTCGTCGGACATCTTGGTGATGTCTTTGACGAAGTCCTGCTGCTCCTCCGAGGTCTCTTTCATGCGAATCGCTCCCAAATCTGTACGCGTTGGATTCCTGAATCGGTCGACTGCCCGCGCATGTTGTCGCCGCGCGGGCTAGCGAGGGAGCGGGGTCGGCGCAGGGGCGCGCTCGGCCGCGATCGCGTCGATCTCAGCCAGCAGCACGGGTAGCAGCTCCTCTTGGGCCACGGTTTTGTAGAGCTTACCTTTCTTGAAGATGACGCCCTTGCCGCGTCCCCCGGTCACGCCGATGTCGGCATGGCGGGCCTCCGCCGGACCGTTGACCACGCAGCCCATGACCGCGACCGTGATCGGGACCTTGAGCCTGGCGATGTGGGCCTCGACCGCCTTCACCGTCGGGACCATGTCGTACTCCAGCCGGCCGCAGGTTGGGCAGGCGACCAGGGTCGCGCTCTCTATTCGGATGGCGAGCGTCTTCAGGATCTCGTGCGCCACGCGAACCTCTTCGCGGGGATCCGATGTCGCAAGGGAGACGCGGATCGTGTCTCCGATGCCCTCGCTCAAAAGGATCCCCATGCCGACCGCGCTGCGAATGCTGCCTGCCTCGACCGGTCCTGACTCCGTGACACCAAGGTGGATCGGGTAAGCACGCGCCGCGGCGAACTTTCGGTTCGCCATCACGTTCGTCCAGACGTCCGTCGCCTTGAGCGACACCTTGATGAACCCGGGTCCGTAGTCGAGGTCCTCGAGGATCTTGCAGTGGCCGAGCGCCACCTCGACCATCCGGTCGGCGGTCTGCTCGCGGTTGTCACGGTCGATGTGGTGCTCCTCGCGCATGGTCTTGTGGACCTCTTCGGGGAGGGACCCGGCATTGACACCGATGCGAAATGGAATCTGCCGCTCTTTGGCCGCGGTGACGACTTTGATCACCTTGTCGCGGTCGGGGATATTCCCGGGGTTCAGGCGGAGGCAGTGAACGCCGGCCTCGATCGCCAACAGCGCGAGCGTGTGGTCGTAATGGATGTCAGCGATCACCGGAAGCGGAGAGCCCTTGACGATGTCCTTCAATGCCTCGGCGGCCTCTCGGTCGGGGACCGCGGGGCGCACGATCTCACAGCCGGCCTCCTTGAGCTCGTGAATCTGGCGCAGCGTGGCCTTGACGTCGCGGGTGTCGGTCTTGGTCATGGTCTGGACCGCGACCGGCGCGGCGCCTCCGATCACCACCCCGCCGACGTTCACCGGGATCGACTTGCGGCGAGCGATCATCGAAGTAACCCGGCGAGCATCAGTGGACTCCGGTGAACTGGCCGGTGAGGATGCGCTGGATGTCGAGGAAGCTGATCACGGCCGCGAGCGCCAGCAGGGCGACCAAGCCCCAGCGCTGGAAGTTCAGCTCGCTGTTGCGGTCGAACGGCCGGCGGCGGAGCCACTCGATCGCGACCACGACGATGCGGCCGCCGTCCAGCGCCAGCAGTGGAAGCAGGTTCGTGAATCCGAGCGCGACAGACAGCAAGGCGACCAGGAAGATGTAGGTGGGCGGGCCTTGGCTGACAGACTCGGCGGTGATGGCGCCGATTCCGATCGGCCCGGTGAGGCCCTGCGGGCCGAAAAGGCCTCCCTTCACCTGGCCGGTGACGAGGGCGTCGAGCCCCTGGACGATGCCGCCCACGGCGACGAACGGGAACGACACCCCGTCGACGACGGCCGATTGAACGCTCACCAACCTCGGTGCGACCCCGATGCCGATCTGGCAGGTGCCCGGCGGATTGCACACCGGCACGACCGTGACAGTGAAGGGCCGGCCGTTCGGGTGCACGCCTGTGAGCACGAGCGGCGCTCCCGGGTTTGCGTTCTCGACCTGGGATATGAATCCCGGCGCCGTCACAGGCTTGCCGTTCACGGTGCGGATGCTGTCTCCGACCTGGAGCCCGACCTGGGCGGCGGGGCGGCCGGCCAGGACCCTCTGGATCTTGCCCGGATCGCTGTTGAGCTGGGTGAGACCGAACCCGGTCACGAGCAGGATCGCCACGATGAAGTTCGCGATCGGCCCGGCGGCCAGGATGGCGATCCGCTGGAGGGGGTGCTTCGAGTGGAACCCGTTCGGCACGTCGAAGTCGCCCGCTTCCATTCCCCCCATGCGCACGTAGCCGAGGATCGGAAAGGCCCGCAGCGCATAGAGCGTGCCATCGCGGGTGGTCGACCAGAGCTTGGTGCCGGCCCCGATCGAGAACTCCAGCACCCGCACCTTGCACGCCTTCGCGACCAGGAAATGCCCGGCTTCGTGCGGAGCGATCAGGATCAAGAACATCCCGCCGATACCGACCGCGATCAGGAGCCAGTTGAGCACCTCGCCCATGTCTAGAGCCTACCGGAGTTGACTTTTACGTACTCCCTGGCCCAGCGGTCGGCTTCGAGGATCTCCTCGAGCGAGCCCCGTCCGCCGCGAAAGGCGGCGAGCGCACCGGCAACCATCCGGACGATCCCGCTGAACGGGATGCCGCCGGCGAGGAACGCATTCACCGCCTCCTCGTTCGCCGCGTTGAGGACGGCGGGGTGGCCGCCACCTGCCATTGCAGCGTCCCGCGCGAGCCGTACGCTCGGGAACCTGCCCTCGTCGAGGGCGTGGAACTCGAGCCCGCTGAGCTCCTCGAGCTCGGTCCGTGGGACCGCATCCGCCAGGCGGTCCGGGTAGCCGAGCGCCACGGCGATCGGCAGGCGCATGTCGGGGCGTCCAAGCTGGGCCTTGATCGACCCATCGATGAACTCGACAAGGGAGTGCACGACGCTCTGCGGATGAATCGACACCTCGATCTGCTCGAGCGCGACTCCAAACAGGTGATGGGCCTCGATCACCTCCAGGCCCTTGTTCATGAGCGTTGCAGAGTCGATCGTCACCTTCGGGCCCATCGACCAGCGCGGGTGATTCAGCGCCTGGTCGACGGTCACCTGGTCGAGGTCGAGGTCCGGGTGGGCCCAGAACGGCCCGCCGCTGGCAGTGAGGATCAGGCGGCGAATGCTCTCGCGCTGCTCGCCCCACAGGCACTGCCAGATGGCGCTGTGCTCCGAGTCGACCGGCCGGATGCCCCTTTCGCCGGCGGCCTGCATCACCAGCGCACCGGCCATGACCAGGACCTCCTTGGTCGCCAGCGCGACGTCCTTCCCCGCCTTCAGCGCCGCGAGGGTCGGCGCGAGCGCTCGGGCACCCGGTATCGCGACCACGACCACGTCGCACCGCGGGTCCATCACCATCGCCTCCACGCCGGCGTCGAAGTCGGGCTCCCCGGCCTGGCCCCGGACCAGGTGGTCGGCCGTGCGCCTGGTCGATCGCCGACCTTCGGTGAGGCCGAACAGTCGCAGGCGACCAGGGTTGCGATCGATGACGTCAAGCGTTTGCTGCCCGATCGATCCTGTCGCGCCGAGCACGGCGACGTTCACGGGCCGCGTCACTGCAGCAGGTGGAACAGCACCACGTAGAAGTAAACGAGGATTGGGGGAAACAGGATCGAGTCCAGCCGGTCGAGGACCCCGCCATGTCCAGGAATCAGGTGCGACGAGTCCTTGACCTCCGCGATTCGTTTCATCTGAGACTCGACCAGGTCGCCGGCCTGTGCGCTCACCCCGACGAGGATGCCGAGCGCAATGGCGTGAAGCGGGGCGATGCCGATGATGGCCGAGACCCCGATGACCATGACAATCACCGACGCGACCACGCCCGCGATCGCTCCCTCGAGCGTCTTGCGTGGGCTGATCGCCGGGAAGAACGGATGCCGGCCGATCCTGCTTCCGACCAGAAGTGCAGCTGAGTCGTTGGCAACGATCGCGAAGATGATGAAGAGCGCCCAAACCATCCCGTGCGGCTTCGAGCTATACAACACCAGGTAGTAGTTGAAGGGCATTCCGATGTACAGCGCGCCGGCCATTCCCATCGCCCATCGTCCAAGGCCTTGCCTCCGGCCGGGAACGAACAGGAACGCCGCCAGGCCCCCGACGAGAGCGAGTGAGAGGACGATGTTGACGTCGACCTCTTTGAGTACCGTGCCGCTGAATGCAAAAAAGGCGCCCAACGGAAAAAGCAGCCAGCTCGGGGCGCGCGAGCCCATTCCTTCGGAGAGGTCGCGAAACTCCCAAAGGGCGAGGCCGCCGAGAAGGATGGCGAGCGCATACGCGCCGTATGTGCCGGCGTAGATCGCGCCGATGACGATGGCCAGTATCACGAAAGCGCTCAGGATCCGGACCAGCAACGGGCTGGGCTTTGTGCTGAGGATGGGCCTGCTTTCGGTCTTCACCGGTACGCTTCGCCGGCCTGTGTGCTTTCGGCATCGGGCCTTCCGCCGAATCTCCGCACGCGCGAAGAATAGTCAGCCAGCGCAGCCTTTAGATCCTCGACGCCGAAGTCCGGCCAGAGCGTCTCGGTCACCAGCATCTCCGAGTAAGCCGACTGCCACAGCAGGAAGTTGCTGACGCGACGCTCGCCCGCAGTTCGGATTATGAGGTCCGGCTCGGGGAGGTCCGGGACGTACAGGCGGGCGGAGATTGCGGCTTCGTCCACCTCGCTCGCCGGCACCCCATCGGTGACCAATCGGCGCACGGCATCGACCAGCTCTGCGCGTCCACCGTAGTTCAAACAGACGTTGAGGACGCCTTTCGTGTTCAGCGCGGTGCGCTGCGTCGCCTCGTCGATCCGCTGGCGCATCCGCGGCGACAGCTCCTCACGACGACCGCTCACCACGATCCGCACGCCCTTGCGATGCATCTCATCGATCTCGCGCTGCATCGTCTCGTGGAAGAGCCGCATCAGGGCACGAACCTCGGCTCGTGGACGCGACCAGTTCTCGGTCGAGAAGGCGTAGACGGAGAGCACCCTGACTCCCAGCTCCTCGCACCCCTCGAGCACCCGCTTGATCGCACGAACTCCCGCACGGTGCCCAAAGCTGGCAGGGTGGCCGCGGCGGCGAGCCCAGCGCCCGTTCCCATCCATGATGATCCCGATATGTACGGGTACCGAGTCCAAAGCCTTCAAAGAGTACCCACCTGAGCGGTTGACCCCATCTGGCGCGGCAGGGTTGGCCGGGGTCCCCCCGGCCATGACTTTGTCCATGCCACTCCCGGCGCGGCCTGGATAGATCCTTCTAAAACAATCCCATCGATATACCGGAAGGAGAGCAGCGCGGGGGGGGCCGCCCCCCCCGCGCTGAGTGGGGACCAACCCGGGTTACACGCATAAGGTGGGGGGGCGCCCGCCCCCGAG
>JBGPOC010000179.1:0-5249 GCA_041487825.1 Candidatus Dormibacteraceae bacterium
CCATGGCCAAGGAGGGCTCGACGATCTCGGGCCTGATGGACGCCTTCGCCACGCAGACCTCTTACGCCCTGCAGTTCGGGGTGCCGGTGAAGTTCATGGTCGACAAGTTCAGTCACATGCGATTCGAACCCTCCGGGTTCACGAAGAACAAGGAAATCCCGATCGCGAAGTCGATCGTCGACTACATCTTCAGGTGGATGGCGAGCCACTTCCTCCCGCTGGAGGCTCAGGATGAGGTCGGCATCATCCGGCGCGACCCTGCCCCGGCCGATCCGACACCGAGCTCGGCGCCGGCCTCATCAGCACACGAGACCAAGACGGCCACCGAGCTGAAGGTCGTCGCTTCCCCGACAGCGAACGGCGGCGGCAATGTTCAGCGAATCGCGTTCGTGAACACGGACGCGCCGGCGTGCCCCGACTGCGGGGCGATCACCGTCCGCTCAGGCTCGTGCTACAAGTGCCTGAACTGCGGAGCGACGACCGGCTGCAGCTGAGCGTTCTCCTCAGGGTATAGACACGGGGGGCTGCCCGCAGGGGCGGCCCCTCATTCTTTCTAGCGCTTCTCGATCGACGATCGCACCTCGGAGAGCGTGCGGCGCTGGCGCCCGGCAGCATCGAAGTTCTCGGGCGCGAGCCAGGCTTCGAAAGCCGCCCGCCGGGCCGGCCACTCGGCGTCTGTCATCGAGAACCAGGCGGTGTCACGGTTTCTCCCCTTGACCACCATGTGCTTGCGGAACACTCCCTCGAATGTGAAGCCGAACCTGAGCGCGGCGCGGCGGGATGGTTCGTTGAGCGAGTCACATTTCCATTCGAAACGGCGGTAACCGAGGTCATCGAAGGCTTGCCTGGCCAGGAGGAAGATCGCCTCGGTCGCCTGGCGCGTCCTCTGAATCTCGGGAGCGAACCAGATGTGGCCGATTTCGATGACCCCGTGCTCGGGCGTTATCCGCAGGTAGCTCGCCATCCCGAAAGCACGCTTCGACGCCCGATCGATCACCGCGAAGAACAGGGGGTCGGCCGAGGCGGCGCGCTCCCGGAGCCAGGCGGTGAACTCGTCCTGGCTCGCGAAAGGCCCGTAGGGCAGGTGCTCCCACAGCCGGCCTGCCTCGGTTGAGTGTGAGGAGCGGAACAGGGATTCCGCGTGGCGGCCAGGGTCCAGGACCTCGAGCCTGACGAGGTCGCCCTCCAGCGCGTTCCGCCCTGGCGTGCGAGCGGATGACCAATTCAACTTCCGTTTCGGCGTCGATTCCATGACACCAGCATGCCCGAACCAGGCGGGTGTCGAATAAACCGCCCACCTGGCGCCGTTCTCATCCCTGAGGCCTCCGGCAGAGGCCGAGGAGAGCTCCATGAACATTGCGATCATCGGCGCGGGGAACGTCGGCAAAGCGCTCGCCAAAGCGGGCCTGCGGGCTGGACACAAGATCACGCTCAGCGCCTCCACCGCCGAGCATGCCGAGGCGGCGGCGAAGGCGACCGGCGCACGTTGGGCGGCCTCCGATGCGGAGGCGGTGAAGGATGCAGAGCTGGTGATCGTCGCCGTGCCGTACGACAAGCTCGGCGAGGTGTTCCGCGGGCTGGGCGACTCGGTCGACGGCAAGGTGGTCGTGGATGCCACCAACCACGTCAACGTGCAGAACCCCGGCGAGGTGCTGGGCGCACTCTCCAACGCCGAAGAGATCCAGAAGCGTCACCCCAAGGTTCGCGTCGTGAAGGCGTTCAACTACGCTTTTGCCGTTCGGATGGCGGAACCCACTGTGAGCGGCGTCCGCCTCGACGGCTTCGTCGCCGGTGACGACCAGGAGGCCAAGGACAAGGTGCTCGAGCTCGTCGAGTCGATCGGCTTCCGGCCCATCGACGCCGGCCCGCTCGTGATGTCCCGCGTGCTCGAGGGCATGGCCCTCTTGACCATCACGCTGCAGATCCGGAACAGCTGGCCATGGCAGAATGGCTGGAAGCTGGTCGGGCCGCCGGAGGAATGAACATGAGCAAGACACGAGGTCAAACCGAGACAGCGCTCGCCGTGGAGCCGCTGGAGCGCAGCACCAGGCCGATCGACCCCGGCGTCGACATCGGGCATGTCCACCTGAAGACCGCCGACATCGACCGGGTGCACCACTTCTACGTTGACATCCTCGGTTTCGACGTCGTGTTCCGCATGGCTGACGCTCTGTTCCTCTCAGCGGGCGGATACCACCACCACCTGGGCTTCAACACCTGGGAGTCGAAAGGAGGCAAGCCCCCTCCTCCGGGAACGACTGGCCTGTACCACGTCGCCATCCGTTACCCGACCAGAGCGGCGCTCGGCGATGCATTTCGCCGGCTGGTCGCCGCCGATTGGCCCCTCGACGGCTTCAACGACCACGGCACGCACGAAGCGCTCTACCTGAGCGATCCGGACGGGAACGGCCTCGAGCTCGCCTGGGACAGGAGCGAAGACCAGTGGCCGCGGGACGCCGAGGGCCATCTCGCTTTCGGCAATCGGCGCCTGGATCTCGACGGGCTGCTCCAGGAGGGCGCCGACCCCGCCTGATCGCGCGCGGCCGGTCGGTGGCAGAGTAAGCCGGTGAGCTGGCAGACGATGACGCCCAGCGATGACGTCGAAGCCGCCGACTGGATCCGCGAGCGGCTTCACCCGTTCGCCCAGGACGTCGGCTCGGTGGTTCCGGCCGGATTCGCCGCCTACGCGCGCATCTTCCACCCCGCCACGCGAAGCCGTGACTGGAACGAGGAGGAGGTGCGGTGGTCAGACGTGGCGACCTGGGCCGGCAGGACAGTGCACCCGGAGATGCAGTTTCACTCGATCACGTCGCCCGCTTCGCAAGCTCCCGCGGATGAGTCGATGCCCTGGAGCACGGAGCCGCGACTGGGCGTCCTGTCAAGGCGACAGCTCCGACCCCTCGTGAGCGTTCTCACCGGTTTCACCTCGACGGCGGACGATTGCTGGTTCTGCCTCTGGGACGGCTACGGGTACGTGAACGGAGCAGTCTCGATGAACGTGTTCAAACAGGGTTCGCGTCCGGCCGGCGCCCAGCGCCCGCGGAGGTGGAACCTGCGGATGCCATCACCGAAGGCCATCGGCAACCTGCCCGACCGAAAGCGTGTGCGGCTGCCAAACCGGGACTACCTGCTGTTCCGAGGACCGATCGCCAAAGCGGCGGGCTGGGAGGACGGTCCCAACCTGTGGTGGCCGCAAGACCACGCCTGGTGTGTGGCTTCCGAAATCGACCTCCCATACACATACGTGGGAGGGTCGCCTGAGCTGGTCAGCGCCATATGTGCACAGTCCGCCATCGAGGCTCTGCCGGCGAGGGTTACGGACGGGATCACGTACGACAGCGACAAGGTCAACACCTGATCGGCCGCCGTTACTTCGCCCCGCTCACGCCGCCGTCGACGATCAGCCCGGATGCCATGACGAAGCGCGACTCGTCTGACGCCAGGTAGAGGGCTGCGAACGCCACGTCGTCCGGCCTGCCGAGCTCATTGGCCAGCTGCCGTTTCCGTATCGACGCATACCCCTCTTCCGGATCGGCGTACGACTCCTTGAGGTAGCGCTCGACAAACGGGGTCAGGATGGTGCCGGGCATCAGAGCGTTGACCCGGATACCGTGCGGCGCAAGGTCGACCTGCATGGATCTCGTCATCGAGAGCACCGCACCCTTGGACGCGGCGTAGGACACGCGCCGCGCCAGTCCGATCGCCGCGATGCTGGACGACATGTTGATGATCGAGCCCGACCGCTGCTTGATCATGAACGGCGCGACCGCCCGGCTCATCAGATAGACGCCGCGCACGTTCACGCGCATCACGCGGTCGAACAGCTCGGGGTCGGTCTCGACGACATCGCCCACGCCGCTGATACCCGCGTTGTTGAAGAGGACGTCGATGCGCTTTAACTTCTTGATGACGCGGTGGGCAAGAGCTTCGGTCTCTCCCTCGTCGGTAACGTCGACGTGTTCGGCGAGCGCCTCGCCGCCGGCCTTCCGAATCGAGGTCACGGTCGACCTCGCCCCCCGGTCGTCAATATCGGCGACCACCACGCGCGCGCCCTCGCGAGCGAAGATCCGGGCGCTGGCCTGCCCGATCCCCGAGCCCGCGCCGGTGATGAGGCAAACCTTGCCTTCGAGCCTTCCCATCCGCCTTGCCTCCTTGCCTACCTCCCGCTTCACAACCGAATCCCCCGGCTAGGCTACCTCGTCGACGAGCTCCGCCCACCTCTGGTCGATTCGGCGCGCCTTGTAGGTCACGAATGCGACGATCCAGGCGACCACGAACGCCGCCACGATGAAATAGCCGGCTCGTCCGATGAGGTCGAAGCCAGCGATCGCCCCGAACACGCCTCCCCTCAGATCGAGGGCGCGGATCAGGACCTGCATGAGCTCGATCGCGCCGACGAAAAGCGCGACGAATACCGACAGGCTCGTCATCGTGAGGTTGTAGAAGACCTTGCGGATGGGGCTGGCGAACGCCCATGAATAAGCCTTGGCCATGAACGCGCCGTCGGCGGTGTCCATCAGTGACATGCCGGCAGCGAAGATGAGCGGCAGGGCGATGACCGCCACGAACGGGACGCCGTTGGCGGCCGCCCCGGCGGACACCGCGAGCAGGGCGACCTCAGACGCGGTGTCGAACCCGAGCCCGAAGAGAAAGCCGACCAGGTACATCTGCCAGCTGTGCTCGATGACGCGGAACAGCCTGCCGAAGATCCTGGTCATGAACCCGCCGGCTGTCAGCTCATGCTCGAGAGAGTGCCGGTCGTACTCACCGCCCTTCATGCGGCGGTAGACGCGAACGATGTCCAGCAGGATGACCAGGTTCATCAGCCCGATGAGCAAGAGGAAGCCACCCGACACGAGTCCCGCGACAACGCCACCAGCCACCCGGAGCTCGCCCCCGTCGCCCGAGAAGCCGTCGACAATCCACTTGACCGCGAGCCCGAGCGCGGCCGCGATCAGGAAGACAACGGACGAGTGCCCCAGGGAGAAGAAGAACCCGACGCCGACGGGTTTCTGCCCGTCCTGCAGGAGCTTGCGCGTGGTGTTGTCGATCGCCGAGATGTGGTCGGCATCGAACGCGTGCCGGAGCCCGAATGTGTAGGCGAGCCCGCCCAGGGCCAGTATCGTCGGGTGGCCGCCGGCAAAGATGAGCAAGAGACCCCAGCCGGCGATGTGCAGCAGGCCGACCCCTCCGAAGAACGCCGCGAGCCGCGCCCGCTCGCCCCGGTCGAAGGACTGCCGGAGGAGGGC
>JBGPOC010000180.1:0-5229 GCA_041487825.1 Candidatus Dormibacteraceae bacterium
ACAAAGTCGGCAGGCTACTGGTACACGCTGGTCGGCCTGTGGCCGTTCTGGGTCGTGGACCGCAATGTTGTCCAGTCCGCGGGCGACAACGCCTGGTTCACCCAGCCCGAGACGCTGATCGGCAGCGGCCCATTTCGCATGACCGCGCGGTCCCCGGGCCAGTCGCTGGACTTCGAACCGGTGAAGTCGTGGTACGGCGGCTCGACGGGCGCTGTCACGCACGTGCACATCGAGGTCGTGCCTGACCAGCCGGCTCAGCTCGCGGGCTACGAGTCGGGCGCCTACAGCCTCATCGGATACGCCCGCCAGGGTCTATCGCCCGCGTCCGCGGTCCGCTACACGCAGGATGCGAAATTGTCCGCCCAGCTGCAGTTGGTCCCCTCCGGCCTGACGGTTTGGTTCGGCTTCAGCATAAGAAGCGGTCCGTTCGCGGGCGTCGTCGCCGGACGGCCGGCGCGCGACAGCTTCAGCGCCGCAATCGACCGGCGTGCGCTGGCTGCAGCGGTCTGCAATTCCGGCACTGCGTGCGTCCCCGCCACGGGCGGGCTGATCAGCAAAGGCCTCCAGGGCTACCTGGGGGATAACTCGGATCAGAACACGAAGTTCGACCCCGTCGCGGCAAAGGCTGAATACAAAGCGTGGGATCCAAAGGGGACGAAGGTGAAGGGCCTCGCCTACACCTATGACTCGGATCCATTCAACAAGGCGGTCTGCGTCAACCTCGTGGCGCAGTGGCAGAAGAACCTCGGGGTCAAGGTCAAATGCGTCGAGGTCGACCGGAAGACGTTCTTCGACAATCGCAACGCCAGATGCGCCTACGTGTTGTTCAGGCAGAGCTGGCGTGCCGACTACGACCATCCCCAGAATTGGTTCGATTACCTCTTCGTCGGCGGTTCAAGCTCCGGCGGCACGTGCTACAGCAACCAGTTGTTCGACAGGTTGGTGAAAGCGACTGACGCGAAGCCCCTAGCGGCCGGGCTGGTCGACTACAAGACGGCCGGCGAGACGCTGGTTCACGACACGGTGTTCGCCGGGCTCGTCTACGGAATCCAGCAGTACCTCGTGCATCCGTACGTCAAGGGCGTCGGCGGCAACGCCCTCTATGACTTCTACTGGACCGACGCGAAAATCCTCAGGCACTGAGCCGGCTCCGCGCCGGCGGCTTCAGACGTCTGCGGAGAAGTGGCACGCGGCGAGGTGGTCCCGAAGCTTCTCCTCCAGGGGTGGCTCCGTCTCGGCGCATGGCGTCGGGACGCGGGCGATCGGGCACCGCGTGTGGAACCGACATCCCGAGGGCGGGTGCAGAGGCGACGGGATCTCGCCCGTGAGATCCACAAGGCGCCGCCCCCGCTGGATCTTGGGGTCCGGAACCGGAATCGCCGACAGAAGGGCCTTCGTGTACGGGTGCTTCGGGTTGGTGTAGGTCTGCGCGCTGTCCGCGACCTCCACGATCTTTCCGAGGTACATCACCATCACCCGGTCGCTGATGTGGCGGACGACCGAGAGATCGTGTGCGATGAAGAGGTACGTGAGCTTGAACTCGCGTTGCAGGTCCTCGAGCAGGTTGACGATCTGAGCCTGGATCGACACGTCAAGGGCCGAGATCGCTTCATCGCAAACCACCAGTCGCGGTTTCAGAGCCAGTGCACGGGCGATCCCGATGCGCTGGCGCTGGCCTCCTGAGAACTCATGCGGATAGCGGTTGTTGAAGTTGGGGTTGAGGCCAACGATTCGCAGCAGCTCCTGCACGCGCTCGTTACGGGCGCGGCCACGCATCACCGCGAAGTTGTCGAGCGGCTCGGCGATGATGTCGCCGACCGTCATCCGCGGGTCAAGGGACGCAAATGGGTCCTGGAAGATCATCTGCATCTGGCGGCGCTGCTGGCGGAGCTTTTCGCCACGCAACCTCGTGAGCTCGACGTCTCCGTAGAAGATCTTGCCCGAGGTCACCGGGAGAAGCTGTGTGACCAGCCGGGCGAGCGTCGACTTGCCGCAGCCGGACTCGCCGACCAGGCCAAGGGTCTCGCCCTCACGGATGTCGAAGCTCACGCCGTCGACCGCCTTGACCGACTGGCCGAGCCCGGCTGGGAAATGCTTGACCACGTTCTCGACGCGCATCAGCGCCTTGGCGCCGGACGGGCTCGGCGCCGACCTGAGGTCGGCGGTCGCCGAAGCCATCAGGTCTGGTCTCCAGGACGGACGCCCGAGCCCGCGCCGGGCTGGATGTTGACCAGGTCGTCGGCGTGCATCTCGCGCCGGGCACGCTCCATCGTCACCCAACACTTGGCGCGCTGGTTGGGAGCCACGTCTTGCAGGGTCGGATCGTCGGTGAAGCACTTCTCGATCCGGAACGGGCATCGCGGATGGAAGCGGCAGCCGGCCGGCGGGTGGAGGAGGTCTGGGGCGATGCCCTCGATCGAGCGCAGACGCTCGTGACGAAGTGCGTCCACGCGCGGGATCGATCTCAGGAGCGACCAGGTGTAAGGATGCTGGGGGCTGTCGAAGATCTGCTCGACCGGGCCCTCCTCGACGATCTGACCGGCGTACATGACGATGACGCGCGAACACAGGCCGGCCACCACGCCCATGTTGTGGGTGATCATCATGATCGCCATGCCCAGCTCGCGATTGAGGTCCGCGAGCAGCTCCAGGATCTGCGCTTGGACGGTGACATCGAGTGCTGTGGTGGGTTCGTCCGCGATGAGAATCGAGGGCGTGTTCGCCAGGCCCATCGCGATCATCGCGCGCTGGCGCATGCCGCCGCTCAACTGGTGCGGGAAGTCCTTGACGCGGCTCTCGGCCGCGGGAATCCGCACCTTCTTGAGCAGCTCGATCGTTCGCGCGTGGGCCTCGGCCTTCGTTTTGCCGTGAGCGAGCATGGCCTCGTCGACCTGGAACCCGGTCTTCAGGACCGGGTTGAGCGAGCTCTGCGGGTCCTGGAAGATCATCGCGATGTCGCGACCGCGGATCTGGCGGATTTCGTCTTCTGAGATCTGCAGCAGATCTTCGTTGCGAAACAGGACCTGGCCACCAACGATCTTGCCCGGGTCCGGCACCAGGCGCAGCAGCGACAACGCCGTGACCGATTTGCCGCTGCCGGATTCGCCCACGATGCCGAGGCTCTCACCCGGGTAGAGGTCGAAGCTCACGCCGTCCACGGCGGTCACGATCCCTCCGTCGGTCAGGAACTGCGTGCGCAGGTCACGCACCTGCAGGATCGGGGTGGGCATCGCTTTGGGCTATCGCCTCGAGCGGGGGTCGAGGGCGTCGCGCAGCCCGTCGCCCAGGAAGTTGAACGCCATCAACGTGAGTGACAGTGCGATCGACGGGATTATCACCATGTGGGGCGCGAACCGGATCGCGTCCACCCCGTCCTTGGCCATCGAGCCCCAAGACGGAGTTGGCTGCTGCACGCCCGCGCCGAGAAAGCTGAGGAACGCCTCGAACAGGATTGCGGCGGGAACCCCAAAGGTCGCCTGCACGATGATCGGCCCCAGGGCATTGGGCATGATGTGGCCGAAGAGCATCTTCATCGGCTTCGCGCCGCTGGCGCGCCCCGCCTCGACAAACTCGCGCTCGCGCAAAGCCAGCGTCTGGCCCCTGACCAGGCGAGCCATGTCCATCCAACGGGTGGCCACGATCGCGATGATGATGTTCGCCAGGCTCGGTCCAAGCAGGAACACCAGGATCAACGCGACGAGCAGGTCCGGCACGCCGTAGAACACGTTGATGATGAACGTGACGACGGAGTCGATCCACCCGCGGTAATAGCCGGCGAGCAGTCCGATCGGCACGCCGACCGCCAGGACCAGCAGCTGGGTCCCCACCCCGACGACAAGGGAGATCTGGGCGCCGATCATCAGCCGGCTCAGCTGGTCGCGACCGAGATTGTCAGCGCCAAACCAATGGGCCAGGCTCGGTGGCGCGTAGTCAGGGGCAATGCCCGTGGCCGACATCCGGTAGGGCGTGTAGAAGAGAGCCACGAGAGCCACAGCCACGAGCAGTACGAGGTAGATGGCGGCGGCCAGGGCGAGACGGTTGCGGCGCAGCCTGCGCCAGGCGTCGGTCCACAGGCTGGCCTGGGCGGGCTCCGGAACGCTTGCCGCGCGGATGGCCGGGGCGACGGCCATCAGTAACGAATCCTGGGGTCGATGACGACGTACAGGATGTCAACGGCCAGGTTGGCGAGACCCACCATGGCGGCGTACATGGTGAAGACGCCGATGACGATGAAGTAATCGCGATTGAGGATGCTCTGGGCGAATTCCTTGCCCAAACCCGGAATGCCAAACAGGTTCTCGATCACGACGCTGCCCGTGATGATCCCGATCGCCAGCGGACCGAGGATCGTGATGACGGGTATGAGGGCGTTACGCAGCGCGTGGCGGGCGACGATCACGGTCTCCCGCAGACCCTTCGCCCGGGCCGTCCGGATGTAGTCCTGACGGATGACCTCGAGCATGCTCGCCCTGGTCAGGCGCGCGACGATGCTCGCGTACGGGAATCCCAGCGCGAAGGCGGGCAGCCACAGCTGGCCGATGTCGCCCTTCCAGCCCCCAAGCTGATAGAAGAAGGTCCCCCCGGTGACGTTCTCGAGCCAGACGCCAAAAACCAGGATCAGGAAGCTGGCGATGACGAAGTTCGGCATGCTGTAGCCGATCACCGACGTCGTGCTCAGGACGTAGTCGATCCAGGTGTTCTGCCGCACCGATGCCACGACTCCGAACAGCAGGCCGAGGCCGATGGTGAACACGAGGGCGAAGCCTCCGACCTCGATGCTGACACCCAGCTCACGCAGGACCAGCGGGGTGATCTTGACTCCACGGTTGACCAGCGACTCACCTAGGTCACCGCGGGTCACCGCCGCGACAATGAAGTCGCGGTACTGGATCAACAGCGGCTTGTCGAGGTTGTAGTGATGGAGAAGCAGCGCGTACTGCTCACCATGCAGGTGCTCGTTGAAAAGGGCGTCTCCCGGCAGCCGGTGAATGCCCAGGAAGACGATGGATGACACCGCCAACACCGTGAAGGCGATGAGCACTACGCGCTGGCCGATGTAGATCAGAGTTCCGCGCGTGAACACTTCAGATCATTGTGGCGAATAAAAGTGGAGGGCGCTCGAATCAACACGAGCGCCCTCCGGTCACCTGCGAATTAGTGAGACTGAATCGAGATCCCGTTCCAGGGGTAGTCGACGAAGTTGTTGGAGCCGGCTCCCTTCAGGTACGG
>JBGPOC010000181.1:0-5194 GCA_041487825.1 Candidatus Dormibacteraceae bacterium
CCGGTCACCCAGCCCGGATCGGCCGTGCACCAGAACACATCCGCGTCGTGCAGGTCGAGCGCGTACTTGCCCGTCGAGTAGTGGGCGACCACCGCCTGGTGCACGTGCACGGCGCCTTTCGGCGTGCCGGTGGTGCCGCTCGTGAAGTGAAGCAGCGCCATGTCCTCCGGCGTGGTGGGCGGGATCTCGAAGTCGGCCGACGCCCGCTCCATGAGTTGATTGAAGTCGAGCGTCCCCGGCAGGTCGGTGATCCCGTTCTCACCGACAAGCAGGACGTGCTGAAGGCCAGGCAGCGACTCGCGAATCGGTGCCACCTTGCGGCGGTAGATCGTCTCGGTGGTGACGAGCACCCGGCCGTCGCCGATCTCAAGTCGCTGCCGGATTGGTTCCGGCCCGAACGCCGAGAAAAGAGGGCTGGCGACGCTGGTGTTCTTGAGGGTGCCGAGAACCGAGATGTACAGCTCCGGGATCCGGCCGGCCAACACGAAGACCCGCTCGCCTTTTCCGACACCCAGCCCGTGCAGCACGTTGGCGAAGCGATTGGTCCGCTCGCGGAGCCCGGCATAGGTCAGGTCTTTCTGCTTGCCGGACTTGCCGAGCCAACGGATGGCCACGCGGTCTCCGTGCAGTCCAAGCGCGTGGCGGTCCACGGCCTCGTGGGCGATGTTGAGCCCGCGCCCGTGCGGCAGGCCGTCCAGCGCCTTGGCGGCGGCCTCCCAGGTGAAGGCGGCGCGCGTCGCCTCGTAGTCGACCAGGTTTGGCGTCACCGACCAGGTCCGCGGCGGCGGAATCGTGATCACTGCCATCACCTCAGGTTCGCCCGCCACAGGAAGGGCGAAAAGGGCCCAATGGCCCCTCAGGGAGGGTTCGGGTGCCTCTCCTGCCTCGCACCCGTGCCGGCCGCGCCAGTGAGCGTGATTGGACCCTCGCCGTCAGGGACGATCGGCCCTACCCGGATACGCCGGTTCGTGGGTATGTTGGGTCGGCTCGGTCGCGCCGGCCGACATTGGAGGTCTGAGACATGCGGACAGTGCAGAGAACAAAACCAATCAAACAGGCGGCATCGGAGTTCCTGGCCAACAAGCGGATCGCTGTCACCGGGGTGTCGAGGAATCCCCAGGGCCATGGCAGCAACGTCGTGTACCAGCGCCTGCGTGAGCGGGGCTATGAGGTGTTCGCGGTCAATCCGAACGCGGACCAGGTCGAAGGAGACAAGTGCTTTCGCGACCTGAAGTCCATCCCCGGCGGGGTTGGTGCGGTCGTGATCGGTACCAGACCCGAGTCGGCGGAAGCGACCATGCGTGAGTGCGCCGACCTAGGCATCAAGCACGTGTGGATGCATCGCTCCGTCGGTGGTGGCAGTGTTTCCGCCCCGGCGACGGCCTACGGGCGACAGCAGGGCATCAGTGTCATCCCCGGCGGCTGCCCGTTGATGTTCGAGCCGGTATCCGACGGAGCGCACAAGGCCATGCGATTCGTGTTCACCTTGACGGGAGCCGTGCCCAGGCAGACCTGATCCGAGACCTACAGCCCGACCCCCCCGACCAGGCGACCCACGCCGGCGGTGACCGCCATCGCCAATCCGCCGCCAACGCAGACCCTGACAGCGGCGCGGAATATCGGCGCGCCTCCGGCGCGAGCCCCCGCGACGCCAAGTGCCACCAGGGCCAGGAGAGCACTCACCACCACCGCCGCCGTCCGAGCCCCGTTCGGGACCACCAGGAAAGCGACAATCGGCAGCACGGCGCCGGTCGTGAAGCTCAGGGCCGAATAGATCGCCGCCTGGACGGGGCGGGCCTTGATGGCAGCCATGCCGAGCTCGTCACGGGCGTGGGCGCCGAGCGCATCAGAAGCCATGAGAGCTTCAGCGACCTTGACGGCCAACTCCACCGGAAGCCCACGTTTGACATAGATGGCGGCCAGTTCCTGCTTCTCGCCGTCTGGTTGCGTCTGGAGCTCTGTGCGCTCCTGGTCGAGGTCGGCACGCTCGACGTCTCGCTGCGAGCTGACAGACACGTACTCGCCGGCGGCCATCGCCATAGCCCCGGCGACAAGTGCGGCCACGGCCGCCGTGAGCACAAAACTCGTCGGGGCACCAGATGCGATCACGCCGATCGCAACGGACGCGACCGAAACGATTCCGTCATTGGCACCGAGCACGGCGGCCCGCAGCCACCCCGCCCGCTGCCCCCGGTGACGGACTCTGCTGACGGTGCCCACCTCGCGCAGTCTATCCATGGGCGCCACACGTATCCGCGGCGGTCGCCCACCTCGTGCGGAAAATCAAAGCTCAGGTGCTCCAGATGGCATCCAGGATGCGTATGCGCACGGAGCGCCATGCGGGGATGCAGGCTGAGGCGGCGGCCACGACGACCAATATCCAGGCGTCGAGCCACATCTCGGAGGCCCTGATCCCAAGTGCAGCCGGGCCGAACGGGAACGCGAAGGGATGCCGCTCGACGAAAGGACCGGCCACAGTCAAGAACAGAACGGCGCCCAGGCCGACGCCAACGAACGCATACACGACTGCTTTGTACACATAGCTCAGGATCACCGCGGTCGAGCTGATCCCGATCGCACGCTCGATCCCGATCTGGCGGCGCCGGTTGACGAGGTCGACATAGGTCACGATGAAGACCGTGATCAGGGCAACGAACAATGTGATCGCCCGGAGGATGTTGTTGATCAGGTTGAAGGTTTCGACCTCGTCGTTTATCGGTCCGACCAGCTCCGCCGACGTGTGGTAGCTCACGTCGCCCCTCAGCGGTTCGAGCTCGGAGATCAGCCGGTCGACGGGAACCGTTCCATCGGACTTGACGAATACGGTGGTGGCGCGATCTCGCATGGCGGGAAGCACCTGACTGGCCCATTGCTGAGTTACGTACGCCTTTTGGTCGGCGAGCAAGAACTGGTCGTTGAAGATTCCCATCACCTGCTGAGTCTCGGTCTGACCGTTGATCAGGGTCACCGTGACCTGATCGCCTGTATGGACCGTCTTCAGAGAGGTCGCGTAGCTGCGCAACGACCGGTTTCCCATGCCGGCGATCTGGATCCCGAGAAAGATCGAGGTGGTGTCCGTCGGGGCCAGGTAGCTTCCCTCCGCCAGGTTGAACGGGGTGCGAAACACCTGGGCGTACGAGCTGGGGTCGATGGCATCAACCGTCCATACATTCGACTCGTCAGCGTGGCTGATCTCACTGCCCACCCGATAGGTGGCGGTGGCGGCGGCAACGCCTCTGGTGGCGCGGATCTGGGACAGGTAGGTGCTGACATTGCCGATGTCGTGGGTGCCTCGTGCAGGCATGATCTGCACAGAGCTCGTCAGGGTGTCGGTGACCTGGCGGTTGATCTTGTCGACGGCGCCCTGGATTAGAGACGGAACAAACAGAAGATCGATGTAGATCAGCACCAGGACCGCGATCGTCATCGCCGTCACGCCTCGATTGCCCCTGATCAGAGAACGCCCTGCGAGGAAGCCGGAAACGCGGAGCAAGCGTCCGGGTGCCATCAGAAGCCCTCAGCCAACCTCCCATCTCGGAGAAAGAGCACGCGGGTCGCATAACGATCGTCATCCGCATCGTGCGAGACGAAGACCACTGTGACGTCGAGTCTCCGATTGAGGTCCATGAGAGTCTCCATTACCGTTCTGCCCGACATGCTGTCGAGGTTGGCAGTCGGCTCGTCCGCGAAGATGACCGAGGGCTCGTTGATGAGAGCGCGCGCGATCGCGACACGCTGCTGCTCGCCGCCCGACAGCTCGCGTGGGCGGTGCCGCTTGCGCTCGGTCAGTCCGACGAGCTCGAGGATCTCGGTCGCACGCCGGCGGTAGTCCACGTTGTGACGCCCGAGCATCATCCCCGGGAGATAGACGTTCTCGTGAGCGGTCAGCTCTGGCACCAGCGCGTACTCCTGAAAGACATAGCCGAGCTTGGCCAGGCGGAGCTGACTCCGAGGTCCTTCGCCGAGGCGCGTCACCTCCTGGTCGTCGATGAAGATGCGACCCCGGTCGGGTCTGTCGATCAGGCTGAGCTGGCGCAGCAGCGTGGACTTACCGGATCCGCTCTTGCCCATGATGCACACCATCTCGCCGCGCTCGATGGACAACGTGACATCGACCACCCCCGGAACCTCCACACGCCCCAGGTGGTAGATCCGGCTCACGCCCTCAACCTCGATCGTCTTTCGGGCTGGTGGCAGGCCGGGGGTGGCGAGCTTGGCGACGGCGGCGGCGCCGGGCGCGTTGACACCGGAGATCTCGCGATCAGCCGGCTGGCCGCTCGTCACTTCAGGTGGCGTGCGAACCAATCGACCGCGAGCGCGCTGACGCGCTCGAGCGCCCCCGGTTCTTCGAACAAGTGGGTTGCGTCCGGGACGATGTCGAGGCGCTTCTCGCAAACGAGCTTTTCCAGTGCCTGACGGTTGAGCTCGATCACGACGCGATCGTCACCCCCGACGATCAGCAGGGTCGGGGCCCGAACGACGCTCAGCGCTTCCCGGGCCAGGTCCGGCCGGCCTCCCCGCGAAACGACTGCCGCAACCTTGTCGCGCCATTCGGCGGCGGCGGCCACGAGGGCAGCGGCTGCGCCTGTGCTCGCGCCAAAGTAGCCGATGGAAAGGGGGTGTGTTGAAGGGTTCGCCCGCACCCCCTCGCTGATCTCCGCGGTGGCGCGCTTGGCAGTCATTGGAACTTCCTCACTCCGATGCCTCTGACCTTAGCCGCGTGGGCCGGCCGGGCCCAGGGCCCAATGGCCCTCCGACGTCAGGCGTAGGTGCTCGCCCGCTCGTACTCCTACTACACGACTTTGACGCCCGCGGCGGTGAGCTCGGAAAGCATGCGTTCGCCATCGCCTGGTCTCAGGTCGACTGCCCGGATCCCCTCCCGGAGCACCGTCGTGTCCAGGCCGGCCGCAACCGCGTCACGGGCTGTGGCGCCGACACAGTAGTCGGTCGCCAGACCAAGCACAACCACCCGACCGATGCCTTTCTCGCGCAACAGCGAACCGAGCGCGGTCGCCTTCTTGTCCCCGGAGCGAGGGTCCTTGAGGGTGAACCCGCTGTAGCCGTCCTCGCCACCGGTCCCTTTGCGGATCACCTCGCCGCTGACCAGCAGGCCAGGATGCAACTCGGCGCCCCAGCTGCCGCCCACGCAGTGGACCGGCCAGAGGCCGCCGTCCTTCTGGAAGTGCGGCGTCGA
>JBGPOC010000182.1:0-5193 GCA_041487825.1 Candidatus Dormibacteraceae bacterium
GAGGCCGAGATCGTGGCGATGACCGCGGCGATGCTCCACGGTGGCGCGGTGTATGAGCACCACCCCGGCGAGGACGTTTGCGGCGTCGTGACCTTCGGCGGCACCGAGAGCCTCATCAACCCGATGCTCGTGTACCGCGACCGGGGCCGCGCGCTGAAGGGAATCACCGAGCCGGAGGTCATCATGCCGGTGACCGCGCACGTGGCCCTGGACAAGGCCGCGCACCTGCTTGGCATCAAGCTGCTCAAGGCGCCCCTCACCGACAGGTGGATTGCCGACGTCGATTGGATCCGCGACCACGTCACGGAGAACACTGTGGCGCTCGTCGGGTCGGCGGCGAACTACGCGCATGGGCTGATCGACCCGATCGAGGAACTGTCGGAGATCGCGCTCGAGCACGACCTCGGGCTCCACGTCGACGGCTGCCTCGGCGGCTTCATCCTGCCCTGGGGCGAGCGCCTCGGATACCACATTCCGCGCTTCGACTTCCGTGTGCCGGGGGTGACGTCCATTTCCGCCGACACCCACAAGTACGGCTACGCGCTCAAGGGCACCTCCGTGCTCCTGTACCGCAACAGCGACCTGCGCAAGTACCAGTACTTCACGTTTCCCGATTGGCCGGGAGGAATCTACTTCTCACCCGGGCTGTCGGGCAGCCGCTCCGGCGGCGTGGTGGCGGCGACCTGGGCGGCGATGGTGAGCCTCGGCGAGAGCGGCTACCTCGACGCTGCCGCCAAGATCTTCAAGACCGCAGCCACCATCCGGTCGGGTATCGACGCCATCCCCGGCCTGGAGGTGATCGGCGACCCGACGTTCCTGGTCGCCTTCCGAGCGCCGGATCTCAACATCTACCACGTCAACGACCACCTCGTCGCCCGGGGATGGCGGCTCAACGGCCTGCACCTTCCACCCGCGCTTCACTTCTGCGTCACCAGGCCGAACACCGCGCCGGGGGTCGCCCAAGCCTTTCTCGCCGACCTGCGCGAGGCGGTCGAGTACGCCAAGCACCCCTCGCGCCCTGAGCCGCGTAGCGGAGCGCTCTACGGGCTCGGAGGGACTCCGGCCGGGAACGAGATCCTCGACACCCTGTTCACCGCCGCGCTCGACGCCATGTACGAAGTGGCGCCGGACTAGCCCGTATATAAGGTGAGTGGCGACCCATGGTTCCTCGCGGTCGATCTCGGCACCGGGGGGCCCAAGACCGGCGCGGTGTCCATAGGCGGTGAGCTCCTGGGGTCGGCCCTCGGCTCGGTGAAGACCCGCTACCTGCCAGACGGCGGCGCCGTGCAGGACACCTCCGAATGGTGGAGCCGCATCCGGGAAGGCGTCCGTTCGCTGATGGATTCTAAGGTCGCCGATCCCGCCGACCTGGCGGGGGTCGGGATCACCGGGCAGTGGGGATCGACGGTCCCCGTCGACGCCGAGGGAGTTGCGGCGAGCGACTGCAGGCTGTGGTCCGACACGCGTGGGGGCCGCTTCTCCTCCCGGGTGATGGGCGGCCCGCTCTCGCTTTTCGGCTATTCGCTGCGGAACATGCTGCGATGGATCCAGCTCACGGGTGGTGCGCCTTCTCCAGGCGGGGCGGACCCGCTCGGCCACGAGCTCTATCTCCGCAACTGCGAGCCGGAGCTTTACGCGAGAACCCGCACTCTGCTCGAACCGCTGGACTACCTGGGCCTGTTGTTCACGGGGCGCAGAGCCGCGACCCCCGCCTCCATGATCCTGTCCTGGCTCACCGACAACCGGCCGGGAGCGCCGGCGGCATACGTCCCGGGCCTCGTCTCGCGGTCGACCCGGGATGCCGCCCGTCTCCCCGAGCTGTTGCCGACCGGCAGCGTGCTGGGGGGCATCCTGCCACACGTCGCGGACGAGCTCGGCCTGCCGGCGGGGATCCCGGTGGTCGCCGGAGTGCCCGACCTGCACACGGCCTTCATCGGGTCGGGCGCGGTGGCTCCGTTCCAGGCCCACGTCACGATCAGCACCACTGCCTGGATCGGGTGCGAGGTCCCGTTCAAGCGCACGGACGTGATCCATCAGATGGCCTCCGTGCCAGGCCTCCGGCCGGGCGCCTACCTCCTCGCCAACAACCACGAGACGGCCGGCCTGTGCCTGCAATGGTTGCGCGACTCGATAATCGGGCCCGCCGACGGGCTCGCCGAGGCCTGGGTGCCCACGTATGACGACCTCGTGGCGCTTGCGGCGAGAGCGCCGGCAGGCGCCGGCGGAGTGATCTTCACGCCATGGCTCAAAGGTGAGCGCACTCCGGTCGAGGATCGGAATCTGCGCGGCGCGTTTCTCAACGTCTCGCTGTCCACCGATCGCGCGCGACTCGTCCGCGCCGTGCTCGAGGGCGTCGCGTTCAATGCTCGCTGGCTGTTGGACGCCGTCGAGGGTTTCATCCACCAACCCCTACCGGCCCTGCGCATTCTCGGCGGAGGGGCAAGCTCAGACCTGTGGTGCCAGATCCATGCCGACGTTCTAAAACGTCCTGTGGAGAGGGTGGCCGAGCCCATGTACACCAATCTCCGAGGCGCTGCCCTGTTCGCGGCGATGTCCCTGGGCAAGATCTCGCTCGACGATGTGCCCAACCTGGTGCGCGTGACCACGACTTTCACACCGGAAACCGCCGCCGGCGCGACATACGAGCCCATGTATGCCGAGTTCAAGCGGCTCTACGGCCGCCTGCACGGCGTGTATGCGCGGCTCAACGGGAGGAAGGACTGAGATGGTGGTCAGTCGCTGGGCCATCCTCGGCGCTTACGCGTTGCTTGCGGCGACCACCCAGCTGCTTTGGCTGACCTTCGCCGCCGTCGACACCCAGACGGCCAAGGTCATGAACGTCGACGTCGGAACCGTCGGCGACCTGGCCGCGATCTTCCCCGGGGTCTACATCCTGCTCGCCCTTCCCACGGGCCGCTGGCTCGACATGCGATTCGAGCAGGCGCTCGGAGCCGGCGCGCTCCTGACGGCTGCGGGCGCGCTGATCCGGCTTGCCGCTCCGACATCGTTCGCCTGGCAAGTCGGCGGCCAGCTGGTGATCTCGGCCGGCCAACCGTTAGTTCTCAACAGCATCACCAAGGTGTCCGCACGCTACTTCCCGCCGGGTGAGCGCGCCATGGCCATCTCGATCGGCACGGCTGCGCTCTTCGTCGGCATCCTGGCCGCCGTCCTGAGCGCCGGCCCTTTGTTCGCCGCCGGAGGCCTGCCCCTCCTGCTCGGCGTGCAGGCCATCCCGGCGGCGCTCGCTGCGATCCTGGTCGTGCTCGCGCTCCGGAATCCGCCGGTGTTCCCGGACGACCCGTCCGTCAGCGGGAGCCTTCGATGGCTCATCCATGACCGCTTCATGTGGGTGCTCGCCGGACTTGTGCTGATCGGGATGGGCACCTACAACGCAGTGGCCACGTACCTGCAGCCGGTGCTCGACCACTTCGGCGAGGCGGCGGCGGCCGGCAACCTGATCGCAGTGATGACGCTCGCGGGAATCTTTGGCGCAGCGCTGCTGCCTTCGATGGTCGCATCAAGGGACCGGCGAAGAGCGATGCTGATCGTCGCGCTCGCGGCGTCAACGCTCGCGTTCGTCGCTATCGCTGCGATCCACAACGTCGTCTGGATCGGCGCCTGGCTCTTCATCGATGGATTCTTCCTGCTGGCCAGCCTGCCCGTCGTCCTCGACTGGTCGGAGATCCACGCCGGGTCCGAACGGCAGGGGGCGGCGGTCGGATTCCTGATGATGTGCGGCAATCTCGGCGGTCTGGTCCTCTTGCTGGCGACCCAGGCGGTGATCGCCAATGCATACGTGGTCCTCGGGATGCTGGCGGTGGTCGCCCTCGCCGGCGTCCCTGTGGCGTTGCGATTGCCCGCGCGGACCCGCCCCCTCAGCTGAACGAGCTGATTTCGGCCCCAGCCTCGCAGTATTATCAGACCGACAGTCGGTCGCTTATTCGGGAGGTTCGGGATGGCCCGCACGGTCAACACAGCCGTCCACGCCATCCGGCGCGAGGCGTTCGTGGACGCCGCCCAGGGCCTCATCGAGGCCAAGGGCTATGACCAGATGAGCGTCCAGGACGTCCTGGACGAGCTCGATGCGTCCCGCGGCGCGTTCTATCACTACTTCGATTCGAAGGTCGCGCTGCTCGAGGCGGTCGTCGAGCGGATGGTGGTCGCAGGGACCGCGGCCGTAGCCCCGATCGTGGCCGATCCGCACCTGCCCGCGCTCGAGAAGTTCAGGCTTCTCTTCTCGGGCATCGCGCGCTGGAAGTCGGAGCGCAAGGACCTGGTTCTGGCGGTCCTGCAGGTGTGGTACTCGGACGACAACGCGATCGTGCGCGAGAAGCTCCGCAAGGCCACGCTGCTCCGCATCGCGCCGCTGCTGGCCTCGATCATCCAGCAGGGCATCCGCGAGGGAATGTTCACGGTGAGCGCTCCGGATGAGTCGGCGCGCGCGATCGTGTCTCTGCTCAATGGCGCCCAGGACATGGCCGGCGAGCTGTTCTTCGCGCGGCAGGCTAACGCCATACCGTTCGAGGCCGTCGAAAGCGGATTCGTGGCCTACAAGGAGGCGTTCGAGCGGATCCTCGGCGTTCGTGCGGGGTCGTTGAAGATCGTCGACGAACAGGTTTTGCGCGAATGGTTCGGCTGATGAATCGATCGCACAAGGGAGCAGAGCAATGAACACCATCATCAAGACCGAGAGGTTGACCAAGTCCTACGGCTCCCACCGCGGGATCGTCGACGTGGACCTCGAGGTCTCTGAAGGCGAGGTGTTTGGGTTCCTCGGCCCGAACGGAGCCGGGAAGACGACGACCATCCGCACGATCCTCGACCTGATCCGGCCCACGAGCGGTCGCGCGCTCCTCTTCGGAATCGACTCCACCGCCGACCCTGTCGCGATCCACCGCCGGATCGGCTACATCCCCGGCGAGTTCGCTCTTTACGACCGCCTGACCGGAGGTCAGACGATCCAGTACTTCGCCAACCTTCGTGGCGGCGTCGATCGCGCTTACCAAGCGTCGCTCATCACCCGCTTCGACGTCGACCCGTCGCGACGCTTCAAGGAATACTCCAAGGGCAACAAGCAGAAGATCGGGCTCACCATCGCCCTCCAGCACCGGCCGGAGCTGCTGATCCTCGACGAGCCGACCTCGGGCCTCGACCCGCTCGTCCAGCAGTCGTTCTACTCCCTGGTCCGTGAGA
>JBGPOC010000183.1:0-5169 GCA_041487825.1 Candidatus Dormibacteraceae bacterium
GGCGGCAGCCTGGCGGCGCGAAACATGGGTTGGGTGTGACGTTCGGATCGAGGAACTGGTCGTAGCGGACCGACGTAAGCTCGACGCCCCATTTGTTGTTTCGGCTCAGCGTGTCGCTCACACCGGAGTGGCAGACCGCAGGCGTCTGCGGTGACAGGTCCGTGCAGGCCGGCCCGGCGGTGACGGTCTGGCCGGCCCCGTTGCTGACCGTGAAATGGCCGGCGCAGCCGGTCCCGTTCATATTCCAGAACTGAGGGTTCGCGACAGAGTTGGTGCCCGGAGCGGAATACAGTTCCTCATCCGGCGCCTTCAGCTCGTTGGAGAGCAGGCTGCCGGTGGCGTCAGACGTATAACCGCCGTTCCAGACGTAGACGCCGGCAGTAAGAAAGGCGCAGCTGGCCGAGCCGCCGGTGAGATGGAAGCTGCCGTAAACGCCGGGGTCCATCTGGGTCCACGTGCCGCGATTGAGAATGTTGTAGCCCTCAGCGTTTGGGTAGTAGGGAACCGAGGGAGCCAGGTAGCCTGGGTCTGGCAGCGTCGGCGCCGGCACGACGGCGGTGCCCTGCGTGTCACCGGGGTTGCACGGACCCGGGTACGGGACGAAGCCCGGCGTCGCGTTGTAGCAGTAATACAGAGCGTCACTGCAGGACGAACCGGCCGCCCCGTAGCAGTTGCCCGCCTCGTGCAGGTCGGAGTCAACGCAGGCTGTGCCGTTGGAGTACACGTCGCCCAACACAGTCAGCTGCGCGCCTCCCTTGAGGTTCATCGCGCAGTTGCCGTTGCTGAGGGTGAGCAGCGCCGGCGTCTGGCGCTGGTTGCCGACGATGGCGGTCGCCGTGGCGGTGATCGTGACCGCCGTCGGGCCGCCGAAAATCTGCATGAAAGCCAGCGGCAGTCGGTGAGTGGTGGACAGGGTGAACTGATAACCGTTGAACTGCGTGTCGGTGGCCACGATCGTCAGCTGGTAGCCGCCGGGGTACCCGAGCACCCACGTGTCCTGTCGAAGGCTGTTGGTGACTCCGACGTATGCGAATGTCGAGGTGAAGGACGTGGCGCCGGTGTACAGGTGCAGGTTGTTCTCGTAAAGCTGCCTTGCCTGCGGCATGGCGACGCCGGTCGCGTCCTGGAAGTTCTCGTACCAGTCGCCGGCCGCAAGGGCGGCGGCGTCGACGGCAGCCTGCTGGTCGCGGCGATCGACATATGAACGGCCCGAGTCGATGGCCAGCCCGAGCATCGCGAACAGCACCAGGATCAACAGGGCGATCAGGACGATCGCCTGACCTTCCTGCAGGCGCCTTTGCGCGCTCTTCATGCGCAGCTCGTGTCCCGCGAATGAGCGCGCGGCTTTGTCGCGCCCACGGCGCTCGCGCCTGGTCGCATGTCTAGTTCGAGTATTCGGCACGGTAGACCGCATATGCAGTGATGACGATGCGATTGCCAACTACTTGCTGGATCAACGGCGTGAGCGGTTGGAAGTTGTACCAGAGCGTGACCTTGATCGGCTCGTTGCCGACGGCGGGTGTGATGGTATTGCAGCCCGGTCCAGGCGCCGGCAGAACACCAAGCCCGCCACGGGGGCCGTTGGGGACGCCGTTACCGGCGGCGCTCGGGTCAGTGATGAAGATCCAGCCCGAGTTCGACGGGGGCAGCTGAGCCGAGCCCGCCGGGTTGCCGCCGTTGGGGATGGGCCCGTTGGGGCATGGATTCGCGAGGACCTCGGCGACCGCGTGCACCTGGACTGCCGCCGCCACGTCGGCGTCGGTCGGCCACGTGTGCGTCGCGCCGTTGGGGTCGATGAAGTAAGAAGCCCGCACTGCCACGCGCGCGCCCTCGTTGGCCGCCTGCTGGAGCGTGATGTAGAAGTACAGGCCACGGCCGAAGTCGATGATCCCGAAGGTCATCAGCAGGATCACCGGGGCGATCAACGCGAACTCGGTGATTCCCTGTGAGCGCTGGCTGCGGAACCAGGTCTTCAGTCGTTGCCTCATGGCTGGCCCTGAATTGTGAAGTGCTCGTTGTACACGAGGGGGATGCCGTTGCCGAACAGGTTCTGGATGAACGGCGTGATGAGCGCGAAGTTCATCACCATCGAGACGTTGATGTCACCCAGCCGCCACGAATTATCTAGCGGAGCTGCCGGCATCGTGCCCGTCTGGCTTGCGCCGCCCGGCCGCGTGTAGCAGACGTAGACGTACACCTGACCGGTGCTGGGCGGCACCGCCGAAGAGGCGTACGGCTTGTTGTTCAGCAGGTTCCCGTCCGTGGGGGTCAGACAGGCGGCCGACTTCACCTGCACTGGGACGGGGAGCGTCACCCCGTCGAATCCGGCGCCCTGCATGGCCTGCTTGACCGCCAGCATGACGGCGTCGTCGTACAGGTATTTGTTGGTGCGCGTGGCGGTGTCGAACCACGCCCCATGCCTGGCGCCCTCTCGGGCGGCGCCCTGGAGGTTCACGGAGTAGTAGAACGCCCGCGAAAGGTCCAGGAGTCCCATGAGCAGGAGGATCAGCACGAGCGAGGAGATGGCGAACTCCACGAGGGACTGACCCCGCTGGCGCGCGGGGCGGCCGGGGGAATTCCGAGTGGGAGTGCGTGTTCGAACGGCCTCAGCCATCATTGGTGAGCGTTATTCAAACCGATCGAACCACTGGATGCAGCATGTGTATTCGAATAACGGACTGGGGGCGGTTTTCAGTCGCTCGAGGATTTCAGATAGCCGGCGGGTCTTCTCTCCGACTGTCCAACCGGTGACGGCCAAGCCCGCGGGAGGCGCGATTTCTCGTCGCTGGCAGGACGTCCGCGCCCGGGCGATGGACGACAAGTACGACGCCGATCGTCGCCGTGTCGGCGAGAGGGTGGCGGTCAGCTTCCGCTGGCTCTTCCTGATCGTGCTGGCGGTTTTGAACAACGTCACCACGGTGAACACCGTGGACACCCGGGGGACCGTCGACATCCTTCTCGGCGCCTGGGCCGCGATGAACGTGGTCGTGAACGTTCTTCTCGCCCGGGGGTACCAGCCGGGAAAGCAGTTCAGCTTGAGCACGATGTCACTAGATATTTTCTTCGCCACAGGTTTGGTCTACCTGTCTGACGGATTTTCCAGCCCTTTCTTTCTCGCCCTCTTTTTGGCCGTCATAACCAACGCCGTCCGCTTCGGTGCCGCGGCCTGCGTCATCTCCGCCCTGGTCATCTCGTTTATCTATCTCTTCGTCGGCGGCTCGTTCACCTCGGCCAACATCTCCACGGACCCGAACGCCACGATCGGCAAGGTCTTCCTCTTCCTGGTGGTGGCGCTCGCGACCGCGTACATGACCCGCGAGCTGGAGCGCGAGCGCCGGCAGGCCGTGGACCGAGCGGCGCAGGCGGACTCCCTGCGCGAGCTCAGCGTGACGATGGTCAGCGACACCGACATCAAGGATGTGTTCTCGCTCGTCGTCCAGCATGCCGTGCAGATGACGATGGCCGACCACGGCAGCCTGATCCTCGCCTCCCAGGAGGGCTTCGACGTGGGCGCGAGCGCGCCGGAAGGGGACACGGCCGCGGACGCGCCCGAGTTTCTCGACGCCGAGAAGCTCTCGCAGGTGGCGCGTACCGGCGAGGCCGCCCTGGGCGCCGACCACAAGACCCTGGTGATCCCGATCGCTTCCGGCGAGGGCGTCACCGCCTTGCTCAGCCTGAGCCGGGTGAAGGGGGAGTTCACGAACCAGGACCTGTTCTCGGTCGCCGCCCTGTCAGGAAGCCTGGCGGTGCCGCTTGCCAACGCAGTCCGGTACCACCGCAGCACCCAGGAGGCCACCACCGACGGCCTGACCGGGCTTGCCAACGTCCGCGAATTCCGGCGCCGCCTCGCCGGGTCGTTCAGCCGGCCGGACCGGCGTTCCGCATCGTTCTCGGTGCTGCTCGTCGACTTCGACCATTTCAAGTCGGTGAACGACCAGGTCGGCCACCAGCACGGAGACCTCGTGCTGCAGCTTGGAGCGCGGATCGTGCACTCTGCCGCCCGCGCCCAGGACGTGGTCGCTCGCTATGGCGGCGACGAGCTGGCCGTGATCGTCTTGGACAGCACGCCGGCCGGCGCACAGAACCTCGCCCGGCGGATTGTCGACGCCGTGCGGGCAGCCGCAATAACCACCACCCCGGGCAACCACCTGACGTTCAGCATCGGCGTTGCCACCTACCCCGATGACGGCCTCACCGCGGTGGAGCTCGTAGCGGCGGCGGACCAGGCTCTGTACCTGGCCAAGCGGGAGGGCAAGGACCGTGTGTGCACGTTCGCGCAGCTCGTCACCGAGCTGGAGCTGGACGACGTCAGCCTCTTCACGATGATGGCCGAGGCCGGCCCTCAGATGGTGGTCGCCGTGGCCCATGCGGTCGACCATCGGAGCCCGCTGACCCAGGGCCACTCGAGCCGCGTGGTCACCATTGCCGACGCGACCAGCCGGCGATCAAGCTTTCCCCCGACCCGGCTCGAGGACCTTCGGACGGCCGCTTTCCTCCACGACGTCGGCCACATGACGCTGACCGCCGGCCAGGGCTTCGAGGTGCCGGGCCACGCCGAGGCGGGCGAGAAGATCGTCCACCGGGCCAAGTTCCCGGCGGAGGTGATGGCGATCATCCGCGGTCATCACGAGCGCTGGGACGGCACGGGCAAGCCGGACGGCCTGGCCGGCGAGAAGATCCCTCTGGGAGCGCGGATCATCGCCGTAGCCGAGGCCTACGAGGCGCTGACGGCGGGCCGTGACTGCGATCGCGTGGCGCCGGTGGTGGCGCTGGAGCGACTCGCCGAGGGCGCCGGCACGCGGTTCGACCCTGCGATCGTCGAAGCCCTAGGCCGGTCGGTCCGAGATGGGAGCCTGGACCTGGTCACCCCAGATCTTGCGCTTCCGGCGGTCGCGCCCGCGATTATCGACCTTGCGCCGGAGCCGCACGCGGCGCGACTCTAGCCCGCTCGCGTGCTCGGGCATGCGCTGCTGAGCGGCTTCAACCACATCGAGAGCCAGCTGCGGGTCGCGCCGCCGCCACTCGAACAGCCTCGCCCGAGCGACCGTGACCCTCAGGTCCTCGGTGGCGCGGGCCTCCAACCAGCCAAGCAGCCGGTCGGCCGCGGCGATGGAGCCGCGGCCGACCAGGCGCCGCGCCAACAGGAGGCCGGCCGTCGCCGCAGCCTCA
>JBGPOC010000184.1:0-5099 GCA_041487825.1 Candidatus Dormibacteraceae bacterium
CCGCCCACCGCAACCTGGGCGATGGAGAGCTCCTTTCGATGAGGTGACCGGATGTCCGCCTTCGACGCCCCCCAGCGCCTTTCGCCGCCGATCTGCATCGGGACGTCGGTGCGCGCGTCGGTGAGCTCGGCCAGCCTCGCCTTGAGAGCCTTGCGCTGGGAATCGCCTGGCGCATAAGCGCGTATCGGCTCGTTGACTGGAGTCGGAACCTTGAAGTGCCCGTCCGCGGTCATGTCAGCTCCTGGGAGGTGAACGGCTGGCCGGCGCCACCACGGATGATGCGGCAAAACAGGTCATGGCCGCCCGCCAGAGGCGTAACCCGACTCCGTATCCCAACTTGACCGCGTCACAGTTCTTGGAGGCGCTGCGGTGGTTGTTGGCTTTTCCCCCGCCCGATCCGCCAGCACGTCGGGTCGGGTCCGGCAGACGGTCGGGCTGCTCCGGCGGCGCGGCTACGCCCTGGCACCGGCGCGCCTCGGCGCCCTTTGCCTGGGCGGGGCGCTGACCGAGGCCGAGGTCCGCTTTGCGGTCGCCGCAGCCCCCGACCTGTCCCTGGCCGAAGGCCTGGTGGTCGAGCGCGGAGACATCGGTCGGGCGGGCGCCATCCGGGCCCGGGCCATGGCACACGACTCGGACGCCGCCCCTTACCTGCCGATGACGGCGCGGTTCGTCCGCGCGCTGGTCGCTTCCGCCCCGTTCATCCGCAGCGTATCGGTGGCGGGCTCCCTTGCCAGCGGCGGCTTTCGGGCGTCGGACGACGTGGACCTGAACCTGATCGTCGACGACGGGCACCGCCACCTCGCCTACGTCGCCGTCAACCTGCTCGGCCTGCTGCACGCGCTCCGGCATCGCGCCAAGCCCGTCGACGATCTGACACGCCGCCCGCTCGCGCCGCGGCTCATGACCGCAAACCTCATCCTCGAGCGATCGCAGTGCCACCCGCTGCGGAGGCAGGACGAGGACATGGCGTACGAGCTGCTCGTGGCCGAGCCGATCTTCGGTCTCGAAACTCTGCGCGAGGTTCTCGACTCCAATCCCACCCTGCTCGACCACTTTCCTCAGCTGGCCTGCAAGCCTGCACCGATGCAGATCGACCCGCCGGCCCGGCGGCTGCCGGCGGCACTGTTTCCCAGGGGCCTCGACGGCGCCGCGCGCCGGATTAGCGAAACGGCATGGCGCTACATGCAGTGGACGCGCCGGCACTACCCCGAGACGCTCGCACGTGTCGCGTACGTCCGCGAAACAATGCGTCCATACACCCTCTTCGACCATTGATCCAGGCGATCTCCGCCAGCATCGTCGCCCTTACCAGCCTCGCCCTATTCGGCTATGGCCTGAACCTCCTGTACCTAACGTGGCGCGCGACCCGCCTCAGAACGAAGCCTCACCCACCGGTAGCGGCTGGGAGCGAGCCCGGCGTTTGTGTCCAGATCCCGGTATACAACGAGCGCTACGTCGCCGAGCGCGTCCTTGACGCGGTCTGCGCGCTAGATTGGCCGCGCGATCGGCTCGAGGTCCAGGTTCTCGACGACTCGGACGACGAGACCACAGCCATCGTCGCTCTCCGGACCGCCCACTGGAACCGGATCGGGGTCACCACCATGCAGGTGAGGCGCCGCTCACGCGTTGGGTTCAAAGCCGGCGCTCTCGCGCACGGAATGACGCTGACGGCCGCTCCCTTCATCGCCATCTTTGATGCCGACTTTGTGCCGCCGCCCGATTTCCTGCGCCGAACGATGGGGGTTTTTAACGACCCTGGCATCGGCTTCGCGCAGGCGCGCTGGGGCCACCTCGACGAGGGCTACTCATGGTTCACCCGCCTACAGGCACTCGTCGTCGACTTCCACTTCCTGGTCGAGCAGGCGGTCCGTTCATCCCGTGGCTACTTCACCAACTTCACTGGGACTGCCGGCGTCTGGCGCCGAGCAGCAATCGAGGACTCGGGTGGGTGGACGGCGGCGACACTGACCGAGGATCTAGACCTGAGCTACCGCGCGCAGCTCCGGGGCTGGCGGGCGGCCTACTTGGAAGACGTTGTCGTGCCGGAAGAGCTCCCGGTGTCGATCGACGCATATCGTCGGCAGCAGTCACGCTGGGCGACGGGTAGCTTTCAGTGCGCGTTCAGCCTGCTGGGCCCCGTGCTGCGGAGCCCAAACCGGGCCGCAGTCAAATTCCAGGCGGCAGTCCACCTTCTCGCGTACGCGGTGGGTCCTTTGATGCTCCTCCAGCTGGCGTGCTATCCGCTGCTGCTCCTCACTGCCGGCCAACATTGGCTTCCCTGGCCACTGCCATACGCGGCTGCACTGGTCATCCTCATCGGAGGCGCGCCATGGATCTGCTTTATGGTCGCCCAGACGCGAAGAGGGCGGCCCTGGTGGTCCGGCGCCCATGCGTTGCTCTTTCAGGTCGTTGGGGCTGGGATGTCGCTGACGGTGTTGCTGGCTCTGGTTCGTGCAACCCGCCCAGGCGGCGAGTTCGTGCGCACGCCGAAACACCGCATCGTTGAGAGCGGGCAGGAGTGGCGGGACCAAGCATACGTTCGGGTGGGCGATCCCCGAGGGCTCGCCGAGGCGCTTATTGGCGCTGGCGCGGTACTCATCGTGCCAGTCGCCGTGCAGGCCGGCCAGTGGCTTATCGCCGTCTATTCGAGCCTTTTTGCTTTCGGCTTCCTGACCTTGGCATTCATGACCGCAGCCGACATGCTGCGGGTATTGACGCTGCGCCGGATCGGGCGCCGTGCACTCGCACGGCTGCAGATAGCCGCCGGGCCGGCTCTTGTTTTACTTGGCCTGTGCGGCGTGCTCCTCGTGCTCGCCGCGCAGATGCCGGAGCCTTTCGAGGACGGCTACGGTCACTGGCTCATCGCCGCCAACGTCGCTGCGACAGGTCAGCTGAGGGACCCGCTGTTCGGGATGCAGGACACGTGGCTCCCCGGCTACCACCTGCTGGCGGCCGTGGTCCTGAAGGTCTTCGGGCTCTGGTCGTTGGGGGCTCTGAAGGTCATGGGGGCATTGATCGGCCTTGCGACCCTTGCGTGTGTTTACGCGCTGGCGCCCAACGGGCGCCAGGGCAGGCTTGCCGTGGCCCTGCTTGCGCTCAACCCGGTCTTCCTCTTCACGTCCGGCTCGACGGTCGTTGAGCCATTGTTGACCGCTCTCCTCACTGCCGGCGGGCTGGCCGCCGTGCGCGGCCGCATGAAGCTGGCCGGGCTTCTGGCCCTGCTCGCATGCGTAACGTCCACCAAGGCGTGGATCTGGGTCGGAGCCGCCGTCGCTTTGATCGTCCTGGTGCAGGTTCGGCGATTGGCGGCCGGTCGCCTGAGCGAACAACCCCGGCGCAGAGCGCTCGGCATCGTATGGGCGCTGCCCGCGGTGGCGATCGTGGTGTTCCTCCAGCTCGGGTTCGCGCCCGCCAGCAATTCCGTGGCCCGTGGCTCAATCGAGGTGTTCTCCGCAACTGCCCGCGGCAGCATCCCCGGTGACGCGATCGGGCGTCTCACGGAGCTGGCCGCCACGTTCGGACTGGCAGCGCTTCCTCTGGTGATGCTGGGGCTGGTCGGATTGCTGACTGGGCTGCGCAAGCCCGTCTCACCGGCGGAACGGGCCACCCGGCGCTTCCTCCACGTGCCCGCGCTGGTGTACCTGGCCGCCGTTTTCGCACTCGTCACGGTCGGCGCCTACACCGGCAGCCATCGTTATCTTTACCCGGCGCTGCCCGCGCTCGCCCTTCTCGCGGCAGCCGGCCTCGATCGCCAGGTCGTCCTTCTGCGGGTGGGAGCTGTGGCGGCAAGCCTTCTGCTCGCCGTCGCCTTCCTACCCGTCTTCGCCGGATTCGCGTCGGACAACGCGGGGCTCATTGCCGCCGGCAAGGCGGCGAGCAGCAGTCCAGGCATTCTGATCACGGATTCGCCGGTTGCAGCCTTCTACAGCCGCAAGCCGCCCTCCGAGGTCATGGGCTCGCAGAATCTCCCTACCGACCGAGCTCAGGCCATCGGCTGGATGCGCGCGAACGGAGTGACTGAGCTGGTCCTGGAAGGCATCAGCTACTACCGCGCCACCGAGGTCTTCCCCGACCTCGCGACGGGCAATGCAAGCCTTCCGTTCGAGTCGCTGGGCGACCAGACGATCTACCAGGTCGCGAGCGGAAAGACTGTCTATGCCTACCGCTTGGGTGCCGCGCTGTCCACGCAATCGATCTATCCCGGCGTGAGCGCCGTAATCTCGCCAGGCCCTGGTCAGGGCAAGACCGCGCCCCTGGCCAAAGGGCTGGCGCTCAGGGTGCTGGGACTCGACAGCATCGGGGAGGGCATGGGATTCGGCGCCCCGATCGTTCATTACCCAGACGGATGGGTGTACTCCCGCACGGCGGTCACGGTCGACATCTCGACGGCCACCAACGCGATCTGGAAGCGCACTTTCTTCCTTGACGAGATTGGCGGTGACGCTGCACACAGCTACGCATTCGTGCCGATCAATTCTCGGGGCAGCATCGAGGTCACGTACACCGTCGACTCGAGTGGTGTCTCGATCGCGGCTCGGGTACTTCATCTGGCCCGCGGCTACACAGAGGTCGGGGTCCTCAACGAACAGTCGGCGGCGTTCGACGATTTTGCGGAACGGGGCCATACCTTCATCGGCGCGGCCTTCGGGAGCTGGGTGCCTGCGGTGGGCGATTACGCCCGGCTGCGCTCCGGGGCACTCGGCGTGGAGTGGTCGGTGCCGCCGCTCCAGGGTGCGCAACTTCATGCAGGACGCGAGCTCGTGCCGCCCGACTTCGACTGGACCGGCCTCGACTACATCTTCCCCGCGCCGTTCGCGCAAGTGAGCTACCACATCAACATCCAGGAGGCAAGATGAAACAAGAGCTGAGTGCAGCGGAAGGCCGGATTCACTCCGGCCGTCACCAGGCGGCCACTTCAAAACCCCTACGGGCATGCTGAAAACAGGTGGGGGTTCCACGGGGGAGGACTTACGTCCTCACCCGTGCCTGGAACGTCCAGGAGGCAAGATGAAACAAGAGCTGAGTGCAGCGGAAGGCCGGATTCACTCCGGCCGTCACCAGGCGGCCCACCTCAAAACCCCTACAGGCATGCTGAAAAC
>JBGPOC010000185.1:0-5094 GCA_041487825.1 Candidatus Dormibacteraceae bacterium
CCAGGTCGTCAAGGAGATCCATGCCGCCGGAGGAGCGGTCGCGGTTTGGACCGTCGATGACGCAGCCGCGGTTGCCTGGTGCAAGGTCTGCCGCCCCGATTCGGTGTTCACCAACCGGCCCGTCGAGATCGGAGCCGCCCTGCGCGAATAACCGTTCTTGCCCGGCCGGCCGAACTCAGCTTGAGCTGTTTCGCGTTACAAGGACGGCAGGCGGGGCGTTGGCTCAGGTGAAGTGCTTGCCCATACGATGGATCGGCCGTGGACGCCGATCGGCCCCCATTCGAAGACCTGTATCGCGACTACCTCGGTCGTATCTATGCCTATGTCCGCGCCCAGGTGTCCACGTCGGCAGACGCCGAGGACATCACCGCGCACGTGTTCATGAACGCCTACCAGGCATACGGTCGCTTCGAGGCCCGCAACACGAGCCCAGCGGCGTGGCTCTTCAGGATCGCCCGCAACGCGACGACGGATCACTTCCGTGCTCACGGCCGGCGCGAGCGGCTGCGGCGGACCATCGAGCACCAGCCGGTCGCTCAGGACGACCCGGCCCGAATGGCCGAGGAGCGCATGCAGTACCGTGCCCTTCTCGAGCACGTGGCGCGCCTGCCGCAAAGGCAGCGTGAGTCGATTGCGCTGCGTCATTCCGGGCTCAGCTTCGAAGAGGTCGGAGTGCTGATGAGCTGCACCGAGGACGCTGCGAAGATGCTGTATCACCGGGGGCTTAGATCGCTCCGCGATGCGGTCCACAAGGAGGGGGCATGAGCGAGGACGAGGACCTCGAGCTCCAGTCTCTCCAACGCCAGCTCGACGATGCCTTCCAGACCACGCGCCCCAGGCCCGATTTCGAGGACGAGCTCTGGCTCCGGATGCAGGCGCGCCGCCCGATCTGGCGCCGACTTAGGGACGCCCTGGCCGCCCTGGTCGACAGCGTCCGTGAGGCGCCGGCTGTCCCCTCCGCCGCGGTGGCCATCGCGCTCATCCTCATCGTGGGCGCCGGCATCCTTGCAGTCGGCCTGCATCCGGGTCCGGCGGGCACGGCGACCAGCCTCCAGGCGGGCTCCAACACGGATCGCAGCGCGACCTATGGGCCGAACGCCCCAGCGCCGGTGCCGGCTCCGAAATTTGCCGCCCCGGCCCAAGGACCCACCACCGCCTCCGCCGGCGTCGCCGACCAGTCCGTCCATGCGTACCCGAACAACATCTACCTGGGTCCTGCCACCCTCACCTGGACCGGGCACCTCGATGTCACGGCGACCGCCCTCCCGGTCTTCCGCTACCAGGAGCCGACGCCGGCCGCCGCCATAGCGTTTGCGGCGTCCGTCGGAGCCAGGCCCTCCGGCGACGTGGCGCCCGGCGGACTGGGCGCCTATGCGGGCGACAACTTCACACTCGTGCTGACGGGGAGCGTCGCGCAGCCTGCGGTCGAGCCGTCGTACAAGCTCAGCGACTTGAAGTCGGCTCCGGCTGCCGCGGGAAGCGACCCGGTCGCCGCCGCCCTGGCCCGTCTCGCCGCCCACAACCTGGTTCCCGCCTGGTCCTACCGGACGCTGGTTCAGACGACAGGCGACACGGTGCAGGTCAAGTTCCTCAGGTCGTTCGACCTGCAGGCCCAGGGCCAAGCCGGCGTGGTCGACGGCCTCGGCAGCCCATATGGCATCGAGGTGGATCTTTCGACCGTCGGCACGGGCTCGTTTGAAACCGGTCCGCTCCCGCTGAGCCTCGCGTCCGTCGACTACCCGATCATCAGCGCCGACCAGGCCATTCGATCCGCGCTCGCGTCCTCAGCGCAGTCAACCGGCGCCGCTCCTTATCCCGTTGTTCGCCTGACCACCGCGGAGCTCGTTTACAAGCTGGTGTGGGCCGGGGACCACAGCTTCTACGAGCCGGCCTTTCTCTTCTGGGGTCAATTCACCGACCATGGCACCACCTATGTGAAGCGCGTCCTGGTGCCCGCAATCGCGCCGTCCCTGCTCTCACCCTGACCGGCGCCGCAATCGCGGCTTCCGCAAGAATCGCGGCCCTCGCTGCTTCCCTCTCATACTTGTCCGTCGTGGGGAAGAGGCGCATGCAGGTCCGTCAGCAGGTGCGGAAAGTCCAGCCTAAGACCGCCGCCGCCCCCACCGCGGGACAGACCAAGCGCCAGCGCGAGCGCTTTGTTCAAGCGGGCGGAATGCTGCAGGGCTATGCGCCGGATTTCGTGCTGAGGGCCGGCTACATCTCGATCGGGATCGGCATTCTGTGCCTGGTCATCATCGCTGCGCTGTTGATCCTGATGCCCCCCGTCTACGGCCTTCCGGTGGCGATCGCTGCGTCGCTGGCGTGGGTGCTGCCGATCGCGCTGCTGGCGAGCTTCGTCGGCCCGGGTTTCCGGTTGGCGCTCAAGGACCGCAAGGCCGAGGCGAGACTCGTCCAGGGCCAGCTGGTCGGAGCCGCCTCGGTGAGCACGTCCGTCGGGCTGGGCATGATCATGGTCCAGACCCGCGGCGGCGTAGAGCAGTACCTGGTTCCGCCTGCGCGCCTGAAGCAAGTGCCCGGCAACCAGGTGAGCGTCGTGTTGACCATCACTCCGAACCTGCGACACGTTCGCTCGGTGGGGGTGATGGGTCAGCGGATGGTCGCGCGAGTCGAGCCGCCGGTGCCGGCGATCATGAAGCGCGTGCAGCTCCTCCCGCTTTTGACGCCGGTCGCCCTGGCGGCGGCCGCCGTGCTGGGTGACGATGCAGTCGCGCTGGCCCCGATATCGCCCGCGCCCCTTCATGCTCTGCTAGCCGTGCTGGGGGGCGCTGCACTCGCCGGAGCGGTCTACGGCGGCTCATTCCTCCTGCAGCGGCGGATGATGGCCCAGGTCCAGGCCCTGGTCCCGAAGGGCTAGCTCTTAACCGGGTCGTCGCTCTTTGGCGCCGCCGCCGCCTCGATCGCGGGTATGGGTTGCCGGTAGGCGGTCGGCGGGTCTGACATCGGCGGCAGCAGCTGTGAGCGCTGCGGGTAGAGGGCGATCAGCAGCAGGCTGCTGGCGATGCCGAAGATCACCGGCCCAAAGAAGAACTCGGCGCCGATCAGGTAGTGGGCGCCGACCTCGTAAAAGACCGTGACGAACCCGTACAGGATGCCCGCGCGCACCCAGGCGAGGTTGCTGGCCGGGTGGATGGCGGCCGCCATCAGGCCGATGCCCAGGACCGCCGCCGCGGACGAAGCGTGGGTCCCGATCTCCTGGTCGAGCGGGAAGAGGCGCTCGCCGAACAATGCCCGCGCCGAGCCGGCCACCAAAGCGGCGCCCATCAGGACCATGACTACTGTCAACAGCAGCCTTCTCATGCGGCGACTGTATACGGATGCGCCCCCCTTCGCACCCCCTTAAACCTCCCGGAGTCTAGACTCGACCCGGTGACAAACGATGTGCACATCACCCCCGAAGGCCTTGAGTCCGTACGCAGGGAGCTGGACGAGCTCGTGAGCGTCAAGCGGCCCGCCATCGTCGCCAAGATCAAGGCGGCGCGCGAATTCGGCGATCTCTCCGAGAACTTCGAGTACCACGCGGCCAAGAACGAGCAGGGCTTCATGGAGGCCCGGGTCAAGGAGCTCGAAGCCATCATCAAGAACCACGTCCTCATCGAGAGGGCGAAGAGCTCCGGCGTCGTCAGCATGGGCAGCACGGTAAGGTTCCAGGAAGACGAAGGGAGCGATGAGGTCTACCGAATCGTCGGCCCGGCCGAGGCGGACCCGAAAGCCGGGTCCGTGAGCTACGAGTCGGCACTGGGCAAGGCTCTCCTCGGTCACCGCGTGGGAGAGGAGGTCGAGGTCAAGACCCCGAACGGTACCTACCGCGTGCGCATCGTCGGAATTGAGTAGACCGGTCCGGGCGGCAACCACCGCACCGCGAGGTACCTCGTCGCGGCTGTCCGAGCTGCGTGCCTGGATGGCGGAGCATGGCCTGGAGGCCGCCTACATCACGCGGCCGGTCTCGATCGCATATCTGACCGGCTTCCAGGCGGACCCTCACGAGCGACTCATGGCTCTGGCTCTGAGGCCGGATAGCGCGACGCTGATCGTGCCCGCCCTGGAGCGGGAGAACGCGACCAGGAACACGGACCAGGCGACGGTGGTGGCCTGGCGCGATGGAGAGGATGCGTATGGACTGGTGCGTGAGGCACTCGAGGAGTGCGCCCGGCTGTGCGTCGAGAAGGAGCATCTGACCGTCCAGGCGGCCGAAGCGCTCGGCGCCAGGGTCGCCGCACGCGAGCTGGTCGACATCGGGCCCGAGCTTCGGCGGCTGCGCCGCACCAAGACCCCGGCCGAGCTGGACAAGCTCGCGCGCGCTTGCGCCATCACCGATGCGGTGACGGAGCAAGCCATGCGCGAGATGCGCCCCGGCCAGTCGGAGCTTGCGGTGGCGGTCGGCATCGGAGCGGCGATGGGCGCCGCCGGGGCGGCTCTTGCTTTTGAAACCCTTGTCCAGTCCGGGCCCAACTCCGCCGTGCCTCATCACCGCCCGTCCGCCCGAAAGCTAGAGCCCGGGGATCTGGTCCTCCTCGATTTCGGAGCCGCCTTCGAGGGCTATCGTGGCGACACAACGAGGATGGCGGTCGTCAGTGCGCCGACTCCTCGCCAGCTCGAGATCCACCAGGTGGTCCTGGAGGCGCACGACGCCGCCATCCGTGCCGTGCGAGCGGGAGTCACGACCGGCGATGTGGACGCGGCCGCGAGAGCCGTCATCGAGGCGGCCGGACTTGGGGATCGCTTCTTTCACCGCATCGGCCACGGCCTGGGGCTCGAGGCCCACGAGGATCCGAGTCTCGATCCCGGCTCGACCACGGTGCTCGAGCCGGGGATGGTGTTCACGATCGAACCTGGTGTCTACATCCCCGGCTGGGGTGGCGTGCGTATCGAAGACGACGTCGTCGTCGAGGCCACCGGCTGCCGTGTGCTGACCACGGCCGATCGGAGATTGCGGGTGGTGCAGCCAGGCTGATGCTGGCGCCTGGAATGCGGCGAACGGCCCAGAGGACGATGGTCTACAACGCGATCGTGCGGCTCGGCGGGCATTGCACCGCGGAGGAGATCGCCGCGGAGCTGCACACCGAAAGACCCGCC
>JBGPOC010000186.1:0-5089 GCA_041487825.1 Candidatus Dormibacteraceae bacterium
CGAGCTCCCGGGTGATCTCTACGAGACCAGCCCGATCAAGCTCGAGCCCACCCACAAAGCCAGCCCGACGCCGACCAGGCCGACCTTCTTGTACTTCCATCCGATGGCGGCCAGCACGAAGGCGATGAAGGCCAGGACCAAGAGGACGAGGCTCAAGGTCAGATGGATGTGGCGAAGCTCGCCGACGAACAAGGAAAGCACCCACGCCGCAAGGCCGATCGCGATCAGGTCGATCTTCTTGAAACCCCAGCCGAGCGCGGCGAGCACGAAGGCTATGAACGCGACTACGAGCAGGACGTTCTCTAAGCTCATGGACGCATTATCCACACGCCCCAGCGCTCAGTCGGATTCGATCGTGGATGCGGGGCGGTCTCCAAGCAGGCCGGAAGGCACCAGCCAGGTGAAGACCTCGACCGCGAGCCGCCCCGCCTGCACCGACGGATCCTGTTCCGCGAGACGGCGCGTCACTTCGAGCGAGGTCCGGTAGATGGTGATCCCCCGCAGCGCCGGGTCGCGCTGCCCTGTCACCGGGCCGCTGACGAGGGCATGGCCTTCATCGCGCATGCGCTGCAGAAAGGCCAGGTGCCGCTCCTGCAGGGCGTCGAGCTCGGCGGACGGCAGGTCCGGAGCGTCCGGCGGCCGCATCAGAAAGACGATCGTGTACGAGTCGAGCTTGCGCGCTACGCGGCGACCAGGATGGGCCACATTGAATTCAAGCCCTCAAGTCGCGCGCCATCTCTGCGAAGTTGTCCACGTAGCGCTGGACGTCCTCCTGCGAGTGCTGCACGGACAGCGTCCAGTTTTCCTCCGCGCCGGGCGCCATGAGGACCCCACGGTTGCACTGGTACAGCCACGAGAGGTACGCCGCGGGTTTGTCGATGGTCAGGTAGTCACGATAGTTGCGCACCCGCTCGGCCCGGTACGTGATACCGCCACGCGCGGCCATCGTCGTCACGTGGAAGGGGAGCGAATGGTCGGCGATCACCCCGTCCAATCCACCCTGCAGCACCTCCGAGAGCGCATCGAAGTGGGCATATGCCTTCGGGGTCAGGATGTCGGTAAGGGTGACCTTGGCGGCGGCCATCGTGAGGGGGTTGCCGTTGAAGGTGCCCATCTGGGCGACGCGCTTGTCTTCGATCACGGCCATGACGTCCTGGCGGCCGCCGATCGCGCCGCAAGGCAGCCCGCCACCGATCGCCTTGGCCAGCGCGATCAGGTCGGGTTGGACCCCGAAACGCTGGGTCGCCCCGCCCGGCGCGATCGTCGCGCCCGTCTTGACTTCATCGAAGATCAGCAGCGCCCCGTTCCGGTGGGCTATCTCCTTGATCCCTGCCAGATAGCCGTTATCCGGCAAAACGATCCCGAGGTTCATCATCGTCGGCTCGACGATCACGGCCGCGATCTCGTCCGGGTGGTTCTTGAATGCACGCTCCATCGCCGGCAGATCGTTGAAAGGGACGACGGTCGTCAGGGCGACGACGGCCTTGGGGATGCCCTCGCTCTGGGGCCAGGATGCGGGCGCGTCGGCGGGGCCCATCTTGTCCGGGGGCGGCTCGACCGAGACCATAAGGGCGTCGTGGTGCCCGTGGTACGACGCCTCGATCTTGACCAGCCTTTCACGACCGGTGAAGCCGCGAGCGATACGCACCGCGTCCAGGGTTGACTCGGTGCCGCTGTTGGTGAACCGCCATTGCGGCAACCCGAACCGCCTCCACAGCTCCTCGGCGACGATGGCATCCTCGGCGACCGGCTGAGCGAAATGAGATCCCTTCGCGATGCGCTTGGAGACGGCCTCCACGATCAGCGGGTGGGCGTGACCGACGACCATGACCCCGAAGCCGTTGTGGAAGTCGACGTACTCGTTCCCGTCGACGTCCCAGACGCGGCTCCCGCGGCCGTTCTCGACGAAAATCGGCTGCGGGGAGGCATCCTGGAAGGACGAGGGGACCCCTCGCGGGCTGTGCTCGCGAGCCTTGCGCCACAGCTCGTCGGATCGGCGCCGCGCGGCGCGGAACCTGTCCTCCTCGCGGGCGATCAGGGATTGGACTCGAGCTGCATCTATCTCGACCGGCGCTGTCTTGTTTGCCATCACCCTGGCATCGTACCGGGTCACGGGCGGATCAGGTCCGGGCCCAATCTGCCCCCCCCGGGGGAGGGCTTGGGGTGAGCTGTGCGGAAGCGTCAGGATTATCGGGTGAGCACGAGCACCCAGGGGCTGAACCTCACCGGGAAAGCCCTGACGCCCGGAGCCCAGCGGAGCTGGTGGCTGCGCGAGGCACTGGCGGCCGAGACTGACGCCGCACCCCTGCCCCTGACCGGCGACATCAACGCCGATGTCGTCGTCGTCGGCGGCGGGTTCACCGGCCTGTGGACCGCCTACCACCTGACGTTGGCGAAGCCGGACCTGAAGGTGGTGCTGCTGGAGCAGGACATCTGTGGCGGCGGACCCAGCGGCCGCAACGGCGGATTCGCCAGCGGGTGGTGGGACGAGCTCGACGGGCTGGTCACGCTTTACGGCCGCGACCAGGCCGTGCGCGCGTGTCGCGCCATCTCGGAGAGCATCAAGGGGATCGGCGAGTTCTGCGAGTCCCACGGTGTCGACGCGTGGTACAAGCGCGCCGGGTACCTGTTCGCCGCCACCGCAAGCCAGCACGAAGCCGTAAGCGAGGAGATCGTCAGCCTCGCGCGCGAGGTCGGGGCGCCCGAGGAGCTGATCGCCCTCAGCCCGCAAGAGGTCAAGGCGAGGTGCGGTTCGCCCGCGTTCCGGTCCGGAGCGTTCATGAGAGATGGCGCCTCCGTGCAGCCGGCACTCCTCGCCCGCGGCCTCCGTCGCGTCTTGCTCGAGCGTGGGGTCACGATCCACGAAGGAACGCCCGTGACACGGCTCGACCCGGGCCCGACCGCCGTCGCGATCACCCCGAACGGCAGCGTTCGCGCCCCGCGCGCGGTGCTGGCCCTGAACGCGTGGGCCGTCGGCTGGCCCCAGCTCCGTCGCCGGCTCGTGGCCTGGAGCAGCTACATCGTGCTCACCGCCCCAGCGCCGGAGAAGCTGGCCGAGATCGGGTGGACCGGCGGTGAGCTGATCACGGATTTCCGAACGTCGGTCCGCTACTTCAGGACCACGCGGGACGGGCGCATCGCTTTCGGCGGTGGAGGCGGCCGAGCCTCCGGCCGGATCGACGACTCGTTCACCCGCGACATGCGCGCCGTGGAGGAGGCGGCCGAGGGCTTTCGGCGACTCTTCCCGACCTTTGCGGAGGTCCCCCTCGAAGATGCGTGGGGAGGGCCCATCGACGTCTCGCCGACCCACCTCCCCACCTTTGGAACCCTCGAGCCCGGCAACGTCTTCTACGCCCTGGGCTACACGGGTAACGGCGTCGCGCCCTCGCATCTGGCCGGCAAGGTGATCGCGGACCTCGTCACCGGTGCAGACACCGACGCCACCCGGCTGCCGATGGTGAACCCGAAGCCGCGCCTGTTTCCCCCCGAACCGTTCAGGTCCGTGGGTGCGGCGGTCGTGCGCCGCGCGATCATCGCCAAGGACACGGCGGAGGAGAAAGGTGGCAACCCCAATCCCGTGATCGGCGCAATCGCGCGGATGCCGCGCCGGATGGGATACCTTCTGGGTCCGTAAGCCAACTCGCGACCTGAAATGGCGGCGCCGCGCTAACCTTTGCGAATCCGCGGCCAGGAGGCTGCCTTGGGAGGGCTGGAGATGGTGAAGAAGATCCTGCTCAGCGAGAAGGACATTCCTGAGCGCTGGTACAACATCCTGCCCGACCTCCCGGCGCCTCCGGCGCCCTACCTGAATCCGCAGACGCTTCAACCCATGGGTCCCGCGGACCTGGCGCCGATCTTCCCCCAGGCGATCATCGCGCAGGAGGTTTCCGCGGAGCCGTGGATCGAAATCCCCGAAGAGGTGCGGGACGTCTACCGCATCTGGCGGCCGAGCCCGGTGTATCGCGCCGAGCGCCTCGAGAAGGCGCTCGACACGCCCGCCCACATCTACTACAAGTACGAGGGCGGCTCACCCGCAGGGTCGCACAAGCCGAACACCGCCGTCCCGCAGGCCTACTACAACGCGAAGGAAGGAGTCCGGCGCCTGACCACTGAGACCGGGGCCGGGCAGTGGGGCTCGGCGCTGGCGTTCGCAGGAGCCCTCTTCAACCTCGAGGTGACCGTGTACATGGTCAAGGTCTCGTATGAGCAGAAGCCCTACCGGCGGGCGATGATGGAGACCTGGGGCGCGACCGTGCACGCGTCACCGACCAACCTGACCAATGCCGGGCGCGGAATCCTGGCGGACGACCCGGACTCGCCGGGGAGCCTTGGCATCGCCATCTCCGAGGCGGTCGAAGACGCTGCCACGCACGAGGACGCGAAGTACTCGCTCGGATCGGTGGTCAACCACGTCCTCCTTCACCAGACGGTGATCGGGCTCGAGGCCAAGAAGCAGATGGAGATGGCCGGCGCCTACCCGGATGTGGTCATCGCGTGCGTCGGCGGCGGCTCCAACTTCGCCGGGCTCACCTACCCCTTCATCGGCGACAGGCTGAAAGGACAGCACCCGAAAACGCGCTTCATCGCCGCGGAGCCGGCAGCCTGCCCCACGCTCACGCGCGGGGTTTACGCCTACGACTTCGGCGACGCGGTCGGGCTGGGCCCCGTCGTGAAGATGTTCACGCTCGGCCACAGTTTCGTGCCCGACCGCATCCACTCGGGCGGCCTGCGCTACCACGGCGATGCTCCTTCGCTGTGCATGCTCGTCGACCATGGCGTGGTCGAGGCTCGCGCCTACAAGCAGAACGAGTGCTTTGCCGAAGCAGTGCGATTCGCCCGCTCGGAAGGCTTCCTTCCCGCGCCGGAATCCGCCCACGCTCTCCGCGCCGTGGCGGAAGAGGCGGCCGCTGCGCGAGAGGCCGGTGACTTGAGGACCATCCTGTTCGGCCTCTCGGGACATGGTCACTTCGACATGTCGGCTTACGACGCCTATTTCGCCGGCAAGCTGATGACCATGGTCGCACCCAAAAGCGGGAACGACCCGCCATCGGGCAACAACCCCGAGTTCCCCCCATGTACAGATCCAGGC
>JBGPOC010000187.1:0-5087 GCA_041487825.1 Candidatus Dormibacteraceae bacterium
CCGAGAACCTCTACCGGCTGCTCGAGCGCGAGGTGGTACCGCTGTTCTTCGAACGCGACGAGAACGGGATCCCGCAGCGCTGGGTGGAGATGATGCGGGCATCCATCCGGCACATCGCCACGGAGTTCTCCGCCAGACGAATGGTCATCGACTACTTCAACACCGCCTACGCGCCGGGAGCGCGGCGCGTGGAACAGCTGCGACTCCTGCCCGACTGGGGGGGGTGACGGCACGGGGGAGGCAGGCCTCCCCCATGGGACCCCCTCCGTGTTCAGGTTGTCCGAGGCGCTGGGAAAGAGGAGTGGTGACGGCCGGAGTGAATCCGGCCTTCCGCTCCACTTGGTCTGTTTGATTGGACGAGTTGGGTTCGGCTATTTTCCGACGGCGGCGGGTGAAAGGCCCCGGCGTTCGCGGCGGGAGCTGATGCCTGCCAGGTAGAGCTGCACGTAGCGCCCGGCTGAACGCGACCAGGACACGTCCTCCGTCATCGCCCGGCGGATGAGCCACGCCCATAGCGACGGGTGCCTATACGTTTCCGCCGCCCGAACCACCGCGCCGAAAAATTGCCACGGGTCATAGGCCTCGAACCTGAACCCGTTCCCCGTCGCGGCCACCGGGTCGTAGTCCTTGATCGTGTCGGCGAGACCGCCTGTGGCATGAACCACGGGGATCGTGCCGTAGCGAAGGGCGATCAGCTGCGCCAGGCCGCACGGTTCGAAGCGGGAAGGCATCCACAGCATGTCCGCACCCGCGTATACACGCTGCGCGAGCGCGGCGTCGAAACCGATGGCGGCGGCCACCTGCTTCGGGCGCTCGGCGGCCCAGCGCCTGAACATGTCCTCGTACCGCCGGTCGCCGGCGCCGACGACCACCACCTGCAGGCCGAGCCCGAGGAGGGCGGGCATCGCCTGCTCGACAAGGTCGAGCCCCTTCACGTCATAGAACCTCGAGACGATCGCGCACAGCGGCCGATCCCCATGCTCCAGGCCCAGCTCGGTCCGCAGCTCCGCCCGGCACAGCGCCTTGGCCTCCGGCGCGAGCGACGAGTAGTGATGCGAGATGTTGGGGTCGTGCTCCGGATCGAAGAGCTCGTAGTCGATGCCGTCCACGATCCCGTGCAGCTTGTGGGCATGAGCGCGAAGCAGCTCGTCGAGTCCCTCACCAAACTCCGGGGTCTGGATCTCGGACGCGTATCGCTCGCTCACTGTGTTGACGACGTCGGCGAAGTGGATGCCGCGGGCGAGAACGTTGACCCCGTCGTCGAGACCTGGGATGCCGGCTCGCATCAGGCCCCATCGCTCGAGGCCCGCCAGCTGCAGCGCCCCGAAGCCGAACGATCCCTGGGATGCCAGGTTGTGGATGGTGAGGGCGGTGGCGATGTCCCCGACCGGCCCATCCGTGTAAACGCGCTCGATCAGGTTCGGCACCAGCGCCGCGAAGGAGTCGTGGACGTGGATGACGTCCGGGAAGAAGTCCAGCGCCGGCAGCATCTCGAGGAGCGCGCGGCTGAACAAGACCGATCTGGCGTCGTCGTCTCCGAATCCGTAGAGGCCGTCGCGGTCGTAGAGCGACGGGCAATCGACGAAGTAAACGACGATGTCTCCGAGGCGGCCCTCGAAGATGGTGACCGCGAGCGTCTGGGCGCCGAGCGGCACCTCCAGGTCGGTGACCACCGGCCTGAGCCCGTGGCGGGCGACGTCGATCTGGCGATGGCGTGGCATCACCAACCGCACGTCATGTCCAAGTCGGTGAAGCTCCTTCGAGAGAGCGGCGGTGACGTCCGCGACGCTGCCCGACTTGGCAAACGGCGCCAGCTCCGCGGTGGCCAGCAGCAGCTTGAGCTTCCTCGATTCGGTGACCTCGATCGGCTGCTCGTCACCGGGGATGCGCAAACCGAGCGACCCCGTGGGCGGCACCTGTTCGATGTCGCGACCATCGCGACTGACCACCACGGCAAGCTCCAGCGTGTCCCCTTCGTGCTTAGCGAGATGCGAATACGGGACGGAGACGAAGAACGGATCGCTGATCTCCCAATTCAGCTCGGGCTCCGCCTTGGTCTGGGGCTCCACGACCCTGGCGACCGTGACCGAGGCGCCGTCGGCCCGCGGCACGACCCGGATCACATGCGCCGGCTCGAAGCCGAGCTCGGCTGCGGCCGCGACCGGCAGCGGAAGGTCAAGGTGCCCCTCACCGTCGGCCGCGGGCGCGCCCGAGCAGTAGATCCAGAACTCGATGTGCTGTGCTTCCAGCTCGGCCGCCGTGCGCGGGGTGTCGATCCGCAGGTGGAGACGGTCGTAGTCGCCGCCGTAGAGCACGCGCTCGACGACGCCCGCCGGACGGTGAAGGGCGCCGAAGCCGGAGCCGACGAGGTAATAGCCGGCGTGACTCCAGACCGGGTCCCTGATCGACGTCGGGGTGATGCTGATCGAAGGAACGCCGCGTTCTGGAGTGGTCGCGCGTTCGATGATCGGCTGGAACAGGCGCGCCGGCGCGCGCGAGCCCATGAGCTTGTACACGTTGCGAAGGTGCAGCCGGAACTGGTTGTCCCAGATGGGGTCCATACCTGAGTCGTGCTTGCGGCTGAACCACCAGAACCAGTCGCTGCCCTCCGTGATCAGGATCTCCCGCCACGCGAGGGCGGCCTGCTCGGATTCCCTGGGCCGCTGTCGCAGCTGGTCCTCAAGCCAGGTCCGCGTCTCCGCCAGCAGGTCCCAGGCAATGTTGTGCTCGGGATCTCCGATCCAGGTGTCGAGACTCGCGCCGATCCAGCTCCCGGTGTGCAGGCGGTGCAGCTGCTGCTCCGCGGGGTGCTCTTTTAGGAAGTCGCTGACAGTCGTGGTGACGATCTCATCCGTCGCCTCGAGCTCGGTGTAGAGGGCGTTCAGGAAATCGTGGCCGTCGCGCGGGTAGAACTCCCATGCGTTCTCACCGTCGAGCGCGATGACAGCCAGGAAGTCGTTGTCCTCCTGCTGCTCGCGTATCCGCCTGAGGCGGCCGATGAGATCCCTCGAGGCGTCCATCGATGACATTCGCTGGTAGTCGAAGCCGATGACGTTGGAGAGCCCGGAATCGCGGAACACCATCGCCAGCGAGCGGCCTTCGCGATCCACCCGGTGCGGCTTGTACAGCCGCTCTGGCGACAGGTGCATGTCCAGCGACCGGGCCAGGACCTCGGCGTCGCTGATCATCCATTCGACGCCCGCCCTCACCGCCAACCCGGCCACGCTCTCCCCCACCGCCATCTCCGAAGGCCACATGCCGGTCGGCTTGCGACCCACGAGGCGCTCGAACAGGCCCTGGCCGAGCTCGATCTGCCGCTCCGCATCCTCGCGGTGGGAGAAGTGGCGCTCCGGCAGCTGAATCTGCGGGTTGGCAGTTCGCGCCGCGTCGACGTGGCAGAGGAGCGGAAGGATCGGATGGTAGTAAGGCGAGAACGTCAGCTCGGCCTGGCCCCGGTCCGCGAGCTCCCGGTACTTGGGGATGACCCGCTGCATGATCTCCATCTGGGCCTCGAACAGCGGAATCTTGTCGTCCTCGGAGAAGTCGTGGTCCTTACGCTGCAGCTCCGCGAGCCGCGGGTCGGACTCGGCCCACGCCGGATCGCACCAGGCGAGGTTGAACCAGACCTGTAGGTCGCGCATGTCGGAGGTGGTGAACTGCGCGTCGATCGGACGCGAAGCCAGCTCGAGGTACCGAGGCGACTGTTGAACGCGCAGCGCCCGCGGAGACTCGCGCATCCAGCGGAGCACGAACTCACGTTCCTCGCCGGTGAGATCATCGGCATCACGACGGCTCAGGTTCAGGAAGAGATCGACCGACTCCTCCTTCCCGTAGTCCTCGATCTGGGCGAGCAGCGACGGGACGAGGTTGAAGGTCGCCCTGACCTGGGGGTATGCGTCGAGCAGAGCCGGCATCTTGAAGTAGTCCTTTGCCGAGCGCAGCCGGACCCAGGGCAAGAGATACGTGTTGGTGAGATCGTCCTTGTAATAGGGCTGGTGCATGTGCCAGACAAAGGCAACGTGGAGCGGCTTCACTCTTTAATCATCCCAGTGTGGTGGCGGCGTCATTTCGCCCACTCGTCCAATGCTCGGATGAAGTTGACGTAAACGCGCTGTTGTTCGCGCAGGATGCCGAGAGCTCCGAGCTCCCACCACTCGTCCGGAGTGAAGTAAGCGCTGACCTGGGCCTCCGGGCCCCAGCGGCTAAACCACTGGATCAGGTGGAGGTTGTCGGACTGCAGCAGCCACTTCGCCATTTCGACGAACCTCGGGTCGCCGGTGAGGCGCGCCTTGGAGTAGGCGTGATGCATGAGGCGAAAGATGCCCTGCTGCGCCGTGTTGCCGAGGAAGAACTCCATGCCTCCCTCGCCGGCCCAGGTCGTCCCGTATTCGCTTACCGGCACCTCGACAGCGAGGTCGCCGAGCTCGGCGATCGCCTCGGACGGAAGCATCATCCTCACCTTGCGCTTCTTCAACTGCGCCGCCAGCACAGGCATGAACGTGAAGATCCCCGAATTGGCGCTGTGGTGCTCGCCGAAGGTCTCGAAGTCCCAGCCCAGCGTCACCACATCGCCCCACGTCTCGCGGACCCAGCCGGCATAGCGCTCCGCCTTGAGGGGGAACTCAACCCAGCTCGAGTTGGAGAAGCGGTAGCCAATGTCATCCGAGAGGTCGCGGTGGCGGCACAGAAGGGCAAGGCGCTGGAGCGGGTAGCGGTAGACGTGGGTGGGTTCTCGCCATCCAAGCTGCCAATCCCGACCCTCCATGAAGGCACCGGTGAAGCCGCATTGCTGGAGTGCGAAGTAAACGTCGTTCGACATGAACATCTCGGTGGTGTCGGTCACCGTCACAGGCTTCTGAAAGAGCGCCTCGAGCCGCTCGCGCGCCTGGATCATCGCTTCCTTGAACGCCAGGATGTCGACGTAGAACAGCCACGAGTGGTATGGCTCGACGCACACGACCTCGACATTCGGGCTGGCGCAGAGTCGCTTGAACGACTCCAGCACTTTCGGTGCCCACCTCTCGGCCTGGATGAGGAACGAGTTGCTGAACCCGATCGACATTTTCCAGCCGCGCTTGGTCAGGTCG
>JBGPOC010000188.1:0-5075 GCA_041487825.1 Candidatus Dormibacteraceae bacterium
CTGGTACACCCAGTCGTTGATGCGATCGGCCAGCTCGAGGCCCCAGGGCGCGGATCCGGCAAGCTCCCCGGCCACCCGTTCGATTCGCGCGTCGGCCGCAGTGAGCCGGGTCGGCTCGAGCAGGTAGGCATCGGCCGGCCGGCCGGCCGGAACGCGGTTCTCCTCCTCCGAGCTGCGCTCGATCGAGACCTCGGCGAGAAACTCGATCGCCGTGGTGACCCGCGAAGCGAACGCCTCCACGATGACGTTGCCGAACCGGTCCAGGCTGTTCTCGAACCGGACGCCCTCGGCGGCGGCGGAAACCCTGTGGCGCAGGCGGCGCTGATCGCCGAAACGCTCGGGCGGGATCACGACCAGGCGGTGGTTGAGGTTCCGGATCGGCGCCGGGTACTCGTACCGGAAGGTCTGCGTGATCTGGTACGACGCGCGGCGGGCGGCCGGCCAGTCGATGGGGGCGCCTTCGAGGGGGATCATGCCACCTTCCCCGCGAGGTCGGCCCACACCGTCATCGAGCGGAAGACGGCCGGGCCGAACGTGGTCAGCATCGCGACGTCGAGCGCGTCGCGACCCCGCCCGATCACCACCCTGCCAACGCGCCGCTGGTTGTTGCGGGGATCGAACGTCCACCAGCGGTCTCCCAGCCAGACCTCCATCCACGCGGCGAAGTCCATGGGCTCAGGCGCCACCGGGACGTAGATGTCGGGCAGGTAGCCGAAGACGTAGCGGGCGGGGATGTTCATCGCGCGGCAGAACGAGATCGCCAGGTGCGCAAAGTCCCGGCAAACGCCGATCCGAGCCTTGTAGACGTCGACCGCGGTGGTCAGCGGGTTGCTCGTGCCGTACTGGAACTTGAGGTTGTCATGGACCCAATCGCAGATCGCCTGAACGCGCGCCCACCCCGGCCCGGTGCCGGAGAAGAGGTCCCACGCGATGCCCATGAGCTCGTCGGACATGCAGTAGCGGCTGGGCAGTGTGTAGTGAAGCAGCTCTCCGGGAATCTGCTCGATCGGGACCTGGAGCACGTCAGAGCCGTCCGGGTCGGGCTCGTCTGGAACCTCGCAGGTCGCGTCGTACCTGAGCTGCAGCTCGCCCTCCGGCATCAGCAGCCGCTTGATGGGATTGCCGTAGATGTCGAGATACTCGTCGATGGGGAGGGCGGGGGTGGTCGACCAGGCTTCTGTGATGAGCCGGTGCCGCGCGTCGGAGCGAGGCCTGACCTGGACCGTCATCGGAGTTGGGGCGCTCACGTCGTATGCGAACTCACAGCCCACCCGCAAGTTGATCGTCTTGTCACCTGGCATGTGAATGGCGCAGACACTATAGCGGTGGCCTCCGTGAAATCGATCGACGCCGGCTATGAGTCCAACGGTTTCTACGATGAAATGCTTGCGGCTCCAGGCAGGCCGAGGCCGGGCTACCGCCGGCTCTACGAGCAGCTCAACCGGCACGGCCCGGACGAGCTGGCCCGCCGCCACGGCCTCGCGATGCAGATGTTCCGCAACCATGGGATCACCTTCGCCGTTTACCGGGATGCCCAGGGGACCGAGAAGGTCTTCCCCTTCGACATCATCCCGCGCGTGATCTCGGCTCGGACCTGGTCGCGCATCGAGGCGGGGCTCAAGCAGCGGATGGCGGCCCTCAACCTCTTCCTGGACGACGTATACGGCCGCAAGCTCATCCTCCGGCAGCGCGCCATCCCGCCCGAGATCGTGCTCTCCAGCCCTCTCTACGCCAGGGAGGTCGAAGGGATGCCGGTGCCACACGGCATCCACTGCCACATCGCGGGAATCGACCTCGTGCGCGACCACAAGGGTGAGTTCTTCGTGCTGGAGGACAACCTGCGCACCCCGTCAGGCGTCTCGTACGTGCTGGCGAACCGATACGTCATGAAGCGCGTCCTGCCGGACCTCTTCGCCGGCTACCCCGTGCGTCCGGTGGAGGGCTACGTCCACGAGCTGCTCAGGCACCTCCGATGGCTGGCGCCAGAAGGCGTTGAGGACCCCACCGTGGTGCTGCTGACGCCTGGGATCAACAACTCCGCCTACTACGAGCACCTCTACCTCGCCAAGCAGATGGGGGTCGAGCTCGTGGAGGGCACCGACCTGGTGGTGGACCAGGACCAGGTCTTCATGCGGACCACCCGGGGTCTCAAACCGATCCACGTGATCTACCGGCGGCTCGACGACGACTGGCTCGACCCGATCTTCGGTCGGCAGGAATCGCTGGTCGGAGTGGCCGGCCTGGTCAACGCATACAGAGCCGGCAACGTCGCCATCGCAAATGCCCTGGGCAACGGAGTCGCTGACGACAAGGCTGTCTACCCACTGGTCCCCAAGATCATCCGGTACTACCTGGATGAGGACCCCATCCTCCCGAACGTGCCGACGTACCAGTGCACAGTCGAGGAGGAGCGTCGCTATGTGCTCGAGCACCTCGAGGAGCTCGTGGTCAAGACCGTCTACGCCTCGGGCGGATACGGGATGCTGATCGGTCCGGAATCCAGCCGGGCCCAGCGAGACGATTTCCGCCTTCGCATCGAGGCCCAGCCGCGAGACTTCATCGCCCAGCCCGTCGTCGCGCTGTCCGTGCAGCCCGTGCTCGAAGGCGGCCGGCTGCGGGCCGCCCACCAGGATCTCCGCCCGTTTGTCCTCACCGGCCCGGACGTCTACGTCAGCGCCGGCGGTTTGACGCGAGTCGCGCTCAAGGACGGCTCGCTGATCGTCAACAGCTCGCAGGGCGGGGGCAGCCGCGACACGTGGGTCATGGCCGAAGACGAGGCAGGCTTCGATGCTTAGCCGGGCCGCGACGTCGCTCACGCTCCTTGGGAGGCACCTGGAGCGCGCCGACCACCTCGCGCGCATCCTGGGCGTGCATGTGGCGCTTTCGCTGGACCGGACACACGAGCCGGGACCCGAGTTCTGGACGCGGTTCATGGAGCTGGCTGGGTGGCGCGGCGCCGACACCGAGCGCCGAGACAAGGCGGTCGAGGTGGTGGTCACCGGCACGCTCGGCCCTTCGGTTCGGGCTAGCGTCGACGCCGCCCGCCTGGCCGCCCAGTCGGTTCGTCCCTCCCTGCCCAGCGAGCTGTACGAACAGATCAACGCGCTGCACTGGCGGGTGCAAGAGCCAACCTGGAAGCCTGACCTCTACCCGTTTCTCACCGACGTGCAGATGACCGTGAGGCTGATCGACGGCCTGCTCATGGACACCATGCAGCACGACGAAGCGCGCGATTTCGTCCGGCTCGGCAAGTTCCTCGAGCGGACCGTCAACGTCACGGTCATCGTCACGCGCAAGTCGGCCGAGCTTGCAGACGCGCCGGAGGACGCGCTCGAATGGTCCGCGGTGCTGAAATCGTGTTTCGCATTCGAGTCCTACCAGGCGCGTTACTCGGGCGGCGTCACCCCGGAGCACGTGATCGAATGCCTGCTCCTCGATGCCACGTTGCCGAGATCCTCTCGCTTTGCGTCGCAGGTTGCGCTCGACTCTGTCTCGAGGATCGACGGCCCGGGCCGCCGCTCGAGGCCGAAGCGACTGCTGACGCGGCTGCACGGCATGTTCGTGGCGGCAGGCGCGCAGCTCGTCGCCGTGAACCCGCGGGAGTTCGAGACCGATTTCAGGGCCATGCTGCGGCTGATCGAGCAGGCCATGCGCGAGACCTATTTCCATCCGAGTAAGGTCCCGGCGAACGTGATCGGCGACGAGGGGCGAGCCATGCCACAGCAGCAGCAGTGAGCGGAGCGCGCCGATGAAGCTCGAGATCGTGCACCGCACCCACTACCGCTATTCGGGCCCGATCGCGGAGACGGTGATGGAGGTGCGCCTGCGTCCGATGGACGGCAACGGCCAGCGTTGTCTCGACTTCGAGCTCAACGTCGGGTCGCGCATCAAGCCCCACACATACCTCGACGGCTACGGAAACAACGTCCATTACTTCAACCTGGTAAGCCCGCACACGCGGTTGAGCGTCACCAGCACGTCGGTCGTCGAGACCGGCCTGGGCCCGGACGCCGATCCGGGTGAGGACCTGGTTTACGACTTTCTGCGCTTCCGCTCGCCCGTCAAGGACGTGCCCGGAGTCCGCGAGCTCGCCCGGCGTCACCCGGTCGCCGACCCTCGATCCGGTCCGGCGGTGGAGCAGGCACTTGAACAATTGGCGCTGACGATCAGCCAGGAGTTCACCTATGACCGCGCGGTCACCGACGTGTACAGCTCGGTGGACGAGGTGCTCGAGCTGCGGGCGGGGGTCTGCCAGGACTTCGCCCACCTGTTCATCGCCGTCGCCCGGGCCATGGGCGTGCCCGCCCGTTACGTGAGCGGTTACATCCACTCGCCGAGGGGTGGCGCCGGGCGCGAGCGTGTTTCCTCTCGCCGGGTCGCGAGCGCTTCCCACGCCTGGGCGGAGGCATGGGTGGTCGGACGAGGCTGGGTGGGGTACGACGCCACGCACCCGGTGCGAACATCAGAGAACCACGTTCGGGTTGCAGTCGGCAGGGACTACACCGACGCGGCGCCGACCCGCGGCATCTATGTCGGCTCAGCTGTGGGGACGATGGACGTCAGGGTGCGGACCCGCTCGCTCTAGCGACACTACTGGTCTCGCGCCCCTCTCCCCTACCCCTGCGCGCAAAGCGGCGTTAAGGATCGGCCCTACTGATCGCTCCCCGATGGGAGAGGGGCCCCTAGAAGCGGCGGCCCCTCACGTGCTCGATCGAGAAGGTCGCGGTGTCGGCGATCAGCATGACCGCCATCACGCCGGCTTCGACCGGGTCGCTGACCACGAGGTCGGCGGCGTCCGGCACCGAACCCGCCATGTTCGTGCAGAGGACGAGGATCCCGGCCTCCCTGATTTCGCGCACGGCGGCGCTGATGTCCCCTCCCATCAGAGCGCCCGCGAGCACCAGCGCGCGGGCGCGGTGCAGCCGGGCCACGGCGCGCACCGCGGCCGCCAGCTGGTCCTCGCCGACCAACGGGATGGTGTCGACCGAGATCCTCTCGCCGCGGATGTTGTGGCGGTCGGCCTCCGAGATGGCACCCTGCGCGACCATGCCCACCTGCGCACCGCCGCCGATCAC
>JBGPOC010000189.1:0-5071 GCA_041487825.1 Candidatus Dormibacteraceae bacterium
AAAGAGAAGATCGCGCTCTTCACCGACGTGCCGCGCGAAGCGGTCGTCTCGGTGCCCGATGTGGAGTCGATCTACGAGGTGCCGCTCATGCTTGAGGAGTCAGGCCTGGGCAGGGTCATGGCCAAGCACTTCGATCTGGACGAGGTCACGCATTCGCCGGACAACGGGCCCTGGATCCAGCTCATCGAGCGGATCAAGCATCCGCGTGCGACGGTCCCGGTCGCTGTCGTCGGCAAGTACGTGGCGCTGCCAGATGCATACCTCAGCGTCATCGAGTCCCTTCGCCACGCCGGCATCCACCACGGCCTGGCGGTCGACATCCGCTGGGTCTCCTCGGAGAAGCTCGACGCAGGCGACACGTCGCCGCTGATGGGAGTGGCAGGCATCGTGGTGCCGGGTGGTTTCGGATATCGCGGCATCGAGGGGAAGGTGCAGGCATCGCGTTACGCGCGCCACAACCGCATTCCCTACCTCGGGCTCTGCCTGGGGCTGCAGTGCGCGGTAATCGACTTCGCCCGCGAGGCGCTCGATGCACCCGATGCCAACTCCACGGAGTTCGCGGCCTTCACGTCGACGCCGGTGATCGACCTGATGCCGGAGCAGCGCAACATCGATCAGATGGGTGCGTCGATGCGCCTCGGCCTGTATCCGTGCAAGCTTCTCCCCGGTTCGCTGGCGCACAAGGCGTACGGTGAGGAGGTCGTGTACGAGCGGCACCGTCACCGGTTCGAGTTCAACAACGAGTACCGGGATTCGCTCGGCGAGGCGGGCATGGTGTTCAGCGGCGTCTCGCCCAACGGAAGGCTGGTCGAGATAGTCGAGCTCGCCGACCACCCGTGGTTCGTGGCGACCCAGTTCCATCCCGAGTTCCGCTCCCGTCCCAACCGGGCGCACCCCCTCTTCCGGGACTTCGTCCGCGCTGCGTTCCTTCAGAGCGGAATCGACCAGATGGAGCTCCGCCCGGCCGAGCTCGTCGATGAGACAGAGAGCTGACGGAGAACTAAAGGAAGGAGTCCGTTGGAGCAATTCCGGAGGGGCATACCCTCGTTCCAGGCGCGTCATGAGCTTGCGTTCGCCCTGGCCCATGCCAGCGAGGCGGCTGCACTGGCCTGCGCGAGATTGCTGGGCAAGGGCGATCCCGATCGGGTCAGCGAGGTTGCGGCCGACGCGATGCGGCGCGCGCTCGAGAACACGGGCCCGTCGGGCACGGTCGTCCTCGCCCCGCGCAACGACCCCTATGTCTCCCATGGCATGTCGCTGTCGGGCGATGACCATCGCGTCGATTTCGGATTGTTCCCCGTCGAAGGCGCGAGCCAGGTTGCCAGGGGCTCGAGCAACGCGGTGTCGATCGTGGCGGCCGTCGAGCCCGGCGGTTTCGCCCAGCTGCCGTCTGTCTGGTATGTCGAGAAGATCGTCGCCGGACCGGCCGCCCGGGGGGGCATCGATCTCGACGACCCGATCGCGGACAACCTGCGGCGGATCGCGTTCGCGCGGGATGCCCGCGTCCAGGACCTGACCGTCGCCATTCTCGACCGCCCTCGCCACCAGGACCTGATGGCAGAGGTGGCCGCTGCGGGTGCGCGGATCCTCACCCTTGAGGAGGGGGACATCGCGGGGGCGGTGATGGCCGCGATCCCGGGCAGTGGGATCGACGCCGCCGTGGGGATCGGGGGCGTCGACGCGACCCTGATCGCAGCCTGCGCGGTCCGCTGCCTTGGGGGAGAGCTGCAGGCGCGCCTGTGGCCCCGAAACGACGAGGAGAGGATGCTCGTCGGCGATGGTGCGGGCCGGGTCTACGGCGCCGCCGACCTGGCGCCGGCGGCAGACGTGGCGATCGCGCTAACGGGGGTCACCGGCGGGCAACTCCTCCCGGGCGTGCTATTTGGGAGCGGCTATGCGGAGACGTCTTCTCTTCTCATGTCGAGCCGCCACGCCACCGTTCGCCGTATGACCACGCGCCATCTGACGGTCGGGGACGCGTCCTGAGGCCGAATGTAAGGCTGGCAGTGGCGCTCGCGGCGGCCTGCGCGCTCGCCGCCTGCACTTCCGGCACCGCCTCCCGGGCAACCGCACAGGCGTCGCCTTCGCCCAGCCCGTCGATCTCACCATCGCCTTCGCCGCTGGCGACCCTGGCGCCTCCATGCATCCGCGCGGCGGCGGCGCGGCGCGCTGCGGGGGTCACGTCGTCGAACCCGGTGCTGCTGCTGGCCGCCGGCCTGAACGGCCCCGACGACCTGCTGTACCTGGACGCGGACGGCACCGTCCTGGTCGGCGAGCACGGCGACGGCCACATCGCCAAGGTCGGCGGGCCGAAACGCCTGACGCGGCTTCCCCAGGTCGTCCCCGAGGCCGAGGGCATCGCCCAGGTCCGCACCACGATCTACGTCGCGGACCAGTACCACGCACGAGTTGTCGCGCTGACCGCGACCGGGGTCCGAACGATCATCCAGCTGCAGCCGGTCGCCAGCGGGGAGAACCTGGACGGGATTGCATCGGGCAGCGGCGGCCTGGTCATTCCGGACAGCCCCCACGGCACCCTCCTATTCGTCGACACCTCCGGCCACATCACGGCGCGCGAGGGAGGTTTCGTACGGCCCGTGGGAGTGTGGACCAACCCGACGGGGCAGGGTGGCCCATGGCTCATAGCCGATGAGAATGCGAGCGCCCTCTACGCGCTCCAGAATGCTGGCGGCCACTACCTGGTCGCGGGCAACCTGCCTGGCGTGGACGACGTCGTTCGCGCCACCAACGGTCACATTCTCGTGACGCTGCCCGGCCTTGGCGTGCTGCGCGACGTGACCACCGGCCGGAACATCGCCGGCGGCCTTCGCAACCCCCAGGGACTCGGCTTCGACGGCGCACAGAACCTCCTGGTCACAGAGAGTGACGCCGGGCGCCTGGACCTGGTCGTCAAGACGTTTGCGATCCAGGTGCCCGCCCCGGCCGTCCGGCTGCTGCCGGGCCAGGGCGTGTGCTTGGGAATACTCAGGGCTCCGGGGTTCGGCTCGGCCCTTCACGTCGAGGAGATCACGGGCGCCGCTGTCCGGGTCGAGCCCTCCGGCTCGGCATCGTTCGAGGTGGTGCCCGCGCTCTGCGCCCAGGCCGTCTGCACGGCCTGGTTGGTGGTTGGCAGCCCCGCCGGGCGGGAGTTCGCGTACTTCACCTACCGGGATTAGAGCCCCCCATCCGCGGGTATCACAGTTAGAAGTAAATGGACGATAGGAACCTGACTCCGCCCCCGGGTGGCGACTACATACCGCCTCCGCCGCCCCCCGCATACCCGGTGACCTCGGACATCCCGCCCCAGTCGCCGTACCACTACTCGCCCGCGCCCGCCCACAAGGCCAGGCGGGGGTTGCTGGGCGGCCTGGGGGGACTGCTGGTCGCCGCGTTTGCATACGGCAAGTACGCGGCGCTCCTCATATTCAAGATCCCCGGCCTCGCGACTTTGGGCTCGGCCCTGGTGAGCGTGGCCGCCTATTCCCTCTGGGGCGGCCCGTGGTTTGCCGTCGGCCTCGTCTTGATGATCCTCGTGCACGAGATGGGGCACGTCGTCGAGATCAGGCGCCAGGGCATGCAGGCGACGGCGCCGATCTTCATCCCCTTCCTTGGCGCGGCGATCTTCCAGCGCTCGCACGCCCAGAGCCCCATGCGGCAGGCCCAGATAGGGATCGCGGGGCCGATCGCCGGCACCATCGGGGCCACCGCCGCGCTCGTCCTCTATGGCTCGACCCACTGGACCGTGCTGCTCGGCTGGGCGTACCTCGGCTTCCTGATCAACCTCTTCAACATGATCCCTTTCGGGATGCTGGACGGCGGCTGGATCCTGGCCCCAGTCTCGAAGTGGATCCAGGTTGCAGGCCTGGCGGTCCTTGCGGGCCTGTATTTCGCCCACCTGATAAGCCCGCTCGTGATCATCATCGTGATCCTGGGACTGCCGGTCGTGTTCCAGCGATTCCGCAACCCCGCGCATGACGCCTATCTGACGTCGGGTCCGGCGGGCCCTCGTTACGCGATGGGAGCCGCCTGGCTCGTTCTGGTCGCGTATCTTGCGTTCTCCTTCTTCCAGACCGAGTCGATGCTGACCACCTTCGTTCGGTAAACTCACCAGGAGACAAGACCTTGAAAGCACAGATCCACCCCACCTACTACGAGGACGCGGTCGTCACCTGCGTGTGCGGCAACACGTTCACGACCGGCTCGACGCGCAAGGAGCTGAAGACCGAGATCTGCTCCGTCTGCCACCCGTTCTTCACGGGAACGCAGCGGATCGTGGACACGGGCGGCCAGGTCGAGCGCTTCCGCAAGCGGGCGGCTAAGACCCGCTCAAACTAGATGCCGACGCCGGAGTCGAGCGCTCCGGAGACGGTCACACCGACTCCGCCCCCTCTCACCGGGCTTCGCCCGGAGCTCCCGTCGAAGGGAGGAGCAGAGCCGTTCTTCTATGGGGGCCAGGCCGTCATCGAAGGGGTGATGATGCGGGGCAAGCGCCACTACGCCGTGGCCGTCCGCCTGCCCAACACCAAGGAGATCGTGGTCGACCGCGGCGAGCTGAAGGCGGCCATCTACGTGAACCCGATGTGGAAGCTCCCGCTCTTGCGCGGCCTCGCGCTTATCGGCGAGCAGCTCCACCTGGGCATGAAGTCGCTCATCTGGGCCGCGAACATGAACGCCGGCGGCAAGGACGTCGTCATCGGAAAGAAGGAGATCACGGGCTCGGTCGCATTCGCGGCCGTTTTCGGCCTCGCCCTGTTCATCGGCCTGCCCCTCGTGCTGGCGGGGCTGGCCGTGCATCGAAGCAGCAGCTTCCTCTTCGTGGCCGTCGAGGGCGTCATTCGCGTCGCATTGGTGCTCGGCTACCTGTCGGCGATCGCCCTGCTGCCCGACGTCCGGCGGGTCTTCCAGTACCACGGCGCAGAGCACAAGACGATCAACGCCTTCGAGTCGGGTTGGCCCCTCGAGGTCGCGTCGGTTCGGCGCGCGAGCCTTCTTCACCCACGATGCGGAACCGGGTTCCTGCTCGTCGTCCTCGTCGTCAGCGTCGTGGTTTTCAGCGTGGTCGCCGTGTTCC
>JBGPOC010000190.1:0-5045 GCA_041487825.1 Candidatus Dormibacteraceae bacterium
GGATGATCAGAGCCTTCAGCTTCGGTGCTGCCATCAGGCCGGCCTCGGTTCGAGCTTCGTTTCGAGCTCCTTTGCCACTTGGCGTATGGCGCCGGCGTAGCGTTCCACCATCTCGGCCAGCTCGGAGTCAGTGCTGGTGAACGGGGGCGCGAACAGCGTCTGATCGCCGGCGAACCCGTCCCGGGTGGGCATCGTCGAGTAGGTGATCAGTCCGTGCTCGAAGGCGACGTCGTCCACCCTGCCCGCCGTCCTCAGCTCGGGCGGAAGGAACGATTTGCCATCCCTGGGATCGACGTACTCCACACCGAGCAAGAATCCACGGCCGCGGACCTCATGCACCAGCGGCACTCCCTTCAGCGCGGCGGCGAGCTCGTCGCGCAGCCGCGGGCCGCGCTCACGCACGTGGTCGACCAGGCCCTCCTTCTTGAGGACGTCAAGAACCTTGAGGCCGACCGCACAGGAAAGGGGCGCGCCGTCCCACGTGTGACCGAGAGTGAACTTCCGGGAGCCGCCGGCGATCGCGTCGTAAACCTGCTGGCGGCACAGCACCGCGCCTATGGCGGCGTAGCCTGCGCCCAGCCCTTTCGCGGTCGCGATGATATCCGGGACGATCGGCAGGCTTTCGGCCGCGAACCAGTGGCCGGTGCGGCCGATGCCGGTGACGATCTCGTCGAAGCAGATCAGAAAGCCGTGGCGCTCACGGCGTTCCGCCAACCCTTCCCAGAACCTCTTCGGCGGGCTGTACGCCGGCAGGGCGGCGGCGCTCACCGGCTCGCAGAAATACGCCGAGACGGTATCGGGTCCGGCGGCCTCGAGCGCCCGGTCGAGAGCTGACAGCGCCTGCTCGCCGGTCGGATCGAACCGCCACGTGCTCGGGGGGATGTGAAGGTGCTCGGGCATGTAGGGCTCGAACGGCCGCTTCAGTCCTGGCCGTCCGGTGAGGGCGAGCGTGGCCATGGTGGGCCCGTGATAGGCCTGGGCCGGCGAGATGACCTGCCAACGCTTAGAGGCGCCGCGGTCCACGTGGTAGCGGCGGGCGAGTTGGATAGCCATCTCGTTGGCCTCGGCGCCGCCGGTGACGAATCGAACCCGCGTGAACCCGGGCGGGGCCAGGCCGGCGAGCTCGTGCGCCAGCTGCTCCTGGGGCGGGTTCGTCAGCCGCTCGTTATGCACGTAGGCGAGCTTTTCGGCCTGGGCGCGCGCCGCCGCGACGATGTCGCGCCGCCCATGCCCGAGGGTCGCGGCCATCGAGCCGCCGCTCATCGCATCCAGGTAGCGCTTGCCGGAGGCGTCCTCGACCCAGACGCCGTCGCCCCGGACGAGGACCGGGTAGCGGCGATTGAATTCCAGCGGCAGAACGTGCGTCGACTGGCTGACGACTACGGCTTCCCGAACTCCGGCCATTGCGCCTACCCTCCCCTGCGAATGGGCGATAAAGACTCGAAGTGGGTCGATACTATCATTGCAAAGGACCAGATACAGGCCCATTCGCCCGAGCCGTGATTGGAGGGTAGGGGACATGGCGACCGAGACCAGGACGATGAGAGTGATCGAGCCCGCCACCGAGAAGGTGCTGGCCGAGATTCAAGAGGCTACGGTCGAAGAAGCCGACCAGGCCGTGGCTCGAGCCAAAGCGGCGTACCCGGCGTGGAAGGCGGTCGCCCCCAAGGATCGCGCCAACCTCATGCGCCGCATCTCGGTCGCGATCGAAAAGCACGCCGAGGAGCTTGCCCAGCTCGAGGCGCGCAACGTCGGCAAGCCGATCAGCGACGCCCGCGGCGAGGTCGGCATGGTCGCGGACGTCTTCAACTACTACGCGGGAGCGCCGGAGCGTCTCTTCGGCAAGACGATCCCGGTCGCAGGCGGCGTCGACATGACGTTCCGGGAACCGCTCGGCGTGGTCGCGCTGATCATCCCCTGGAACTTCCCCCTCCCCATCGCCTCCTGGAAGGTCGCGCCGGCGCTGGCCGCCGGCAACACGATCGTGCTCAAGCCGGCGGGGCTGACGCCGTTGACGGCGGTGGAGCTCGGACGCATCGCGCTCGAGGCAGGCCTGCCCGAGGGCGTGCTGAACGTCGTGGTCGGCGCCGGCCGGGTCGTGGGCGAGCGGCTTGTACAGCACCCGGACGTCGCCAAGGTCGCCTTCACCGGATCGACCGAGGTCGGCAAGCGCATCGGCGCCCTGGCCGCCGAGTCGATCAAGCGCGTCACCCTGGAGCTCGGGGGCAAGTCCGCCAACATCGTCTTCGCGGACGCCGACCTCGAGAAGGCGGGCGCGTCGGCTCCGCTCGCCGTGTTCGGCAATGCGGGGCAGGACTGCTGCGCGCGCTCGCGGATCCTGGTCGAGCGGTCAGCGCTCGATCGCTTCCTGCAGGCGATGGAGAAGTCGATCCAGGCGCTTCGGGTGGGCGACCCTCTCGATGAGAAGACCGAGATGGGTCCACTGATCTCCGCGGACCATCGGGCAAAGGTCGCGGCCTACCTTGAGGATGGCGGGCGGGTGGCGATACGGGGCTCGGCGCCGACGGGCGCGGGCTACTGGTTCCCGCCGACCGTTCTCTCGCCGGTCGCGAACACGGACCGCGCCGCTCGCGAGGAGATCTTCGGTCCCATCGCGGTCGTGATCCCGTTTGAGGACGAGGCTGAGGCCATACGGATCGCAAACGACACGGTCTATGGCCTCTCCGGATCGATCTGGACCAGCAACGCAGCCCGCGCGATTCGCGTGGCGCGCGGGCTGGAGACCGGGACGATCTCGATCAACTCGCACAGCTCGGTGCGCGTGACCACACCGTTCGGGGGCTTCAAACAGTCTGGTATCGGCCGTGAGCTGGGCCCTGACGCCCTGGATTACTACACCGAGCTCAAGAACGTGTTCCTCGCGACGACGTAGAGCGGCCGGTGCGGGCGGTCCAGGTCACGCGCTTCGGAGGCCCCGAGGTGCTGCACGCCGTCGAGGTGGAAAGACCTGCGCCGATCTCGACCGAGGTCCTGGTCCGGGTGATCGCGGCGAGCATCAATCCGGTCGACTGCAAGACGCGCCGGGGCGAAGGTGTGGCACGGTGGGTCGGACCGCCACCGTTCATCGTCGGCTGGGACGTGTGTGGCGTCGTTGAGGCGATGGGCTACCGCGTGACCCGCTCCAACATTGGCGCCATGATTTTCGGCATGCCCCGATTTCCCCGCGCCGCCGGCGGCTATGCCGAATACGTCGCGGCGCCCTCCCGGCAGTGGGCTCGCGTTCCGGACGGGACCTCGCCGGTCGAGGCCGCCGCCCTCCCGCTCGCCGCCCTGACGGCGTGGCAATGCCTTGTCGACACGGCGCAAATTCGGGACGGCCAGACTGTCCTCGTGCATGGTGCCGGCGGTGGCGTGGGCCACCTGGCGGTGCAGATCGCGAAGGGGCGCGGTGCTCACGTGGTCGGGACGACCGGACGCCATGATCGCGCCGCGATGCAGACGCGCGATGCCGATGTGGCTCTGGACCTGGTTGGGGGCGAAGACACGCGCGCGCTCGTCGCCACGCTTCGTGAAGGAGGACTGCTGCTCGCGGTGGCCGACGGCGCGGACGACGCCGTCAGGTCTGAGGCAGCTCGTCGCGGCGTGCGAGTGCAGGAGCCGCTGGTCGAACCTGACGGCCACGCGCTGGATGAGGTGGCAAGACTCGTCGCGGCAGGGGTCCTGAAAGTGACCGTCCATGAAACCTTCCCGCTCGAACGGGCAGCTGCAGCGCACGAGCGCCTGGAGCGCGGCGGTGTGAGAGGCAAGCTGGTACTGGAGGTGGGCCATGACTGACGTTCACACGCGGAACTTGTCCTCGACTCGGCCGAACACAGAGGTGGCCGGAGCGTCGCTCACGATCGAAGCCCTCGAACGGGCGGTGGCAGAGCGATCTGTGGACACTGTCGTGCTGGCCCTGGTCGACATGGAAGGACGCCTGGTCGGCAAGCGGCTGACCGGCCGCCATTTCCTGGAATCAACGGTGTCTCACGGAGCCGAGTCCTGCGAGTACCTGCTGGCGACCGACGTCGACATGTCGCCGCAACAGGGTTATGGCCTCGCCGGTTGGAACCGTGGCTTCGGCGACTTCCAGCTCACGCCCGACCTCGCCACCCTCCGACTGGTGCCGTGGCACCCGGGCTCAGCCCTCGTGCTCGCCGATGCATTCGCCGAGGGCGGCGAACCAATCCAGGTTTCACCGCGACAGGTCTTGCGGCGTCAAGTGGAGCGGCTGAGCGCGCAGGGTCTTTCGGCCCAGGTGGGGACCGAGCTGGAGTTCATGATCTTCGCGGGCTCGTATCGCGAAGCCTGGGATTCCGGCTATCGCAACCTCACGAAAGCGACGCCCTACAGCGTCGACTACGCACTGCTCGACACCACCGGAATCGAGCCCCTCATCCGGCGCATCCGGAACTCGATGGAAGATGCCGGGATGAACGTCGAGAGCTCAAAGGGCGAATGCAACCTCGGTCAGCATGAGATCAACTTCAAATACGGCGACGCGATGAACGTTTGCGACGACCACGTGGTCTACAAGTACGGAGCCCGGGAGATCGCGGCGCAGGAAGGAATGGCGATCACTTTCATGGCGAAATTCGACCAGCGCGAAGGAAGCTCGTGTCATGTCCATCTGTCGCTGACCGCCGAAGGGTCGAACGTTTTTCGCGCGAGACAAGGCATTGTTCCAGCACTTCCTCGCCGGGCAGCTGGCCTGCCTTCGCGACATGACGCTGCTGTTCGCTCCGCAGGTCAACTCCTACAAGCGGTACGTGCCGGGCATGTTCGCTCCCACCGCAGTCGCGTGGGGAAACGACAACCGAACGTGCGCGATGCGCGTGATCGGCCATGGCGAGGGCCTCCACATCGAGAACCGCCTACCGGGCGCCGACGTCAACCCGCACCTAGCGGTCGCCGCTATGATCGCCGCCGGTCTGCATGGCGTTGACGAAGGCCTGAAGCTCGAGCCGGCGACCAAGGGCAGTGCATACGAGGGCTCGCATCCGCGGGTGCCGCATTCGATGCGCGCCGCCCGGGACCTGTTCGCA
>JBGPOC010000191.1:0-5032 GCA_041487825.1 Candidatus Dormibacteraceae bacterium
AGGGGGCCCGCAGAGCATGACAATCGCTCGCGAACAGCTCATGGAGAAAGTCGTGGCGCTGACGAAGCGACGCGGGTTCATCTTCCCCTCGAGCGAGATCTACGGCGGGCTGTCGGGCTTCTACGACTACGGTCCGTACGGCGTGGCGCTGAAGCGAGCCATCCGCGAGCTCTGGTGGCGCCACGTGGTCGACCTGCGCGACGACGTGGTGGGCCTCGATTCCACCCTGATCATGCCCTCCGAGGTGTGGTCAGCCTCTGGGCACCTGACGAACTTCGTCGACCCGCTCCGCCAGTGTTTGGGCGAGTGCAAGAAGCGCTGGCGCGCCGACCACGTAAACGGAGAGAAATGCCCGGAATGCGGCGGCCCGCTCAGCGAGGCGCGCATGTTCAACCTGATGTTCAAGACCAACGTGGGCCCGGTCGAAGACTCTTCGTCGGAGGTCTACCTGAGGCCGGAGACGGCGCAGGGCATGTTCGTCGACTTCAAGAACGTGCTGAACTCGTCGCGAGTGCGAGTGCCGTTCGGGATCGCGCAGCAGGGCCGTGCGTTTCGAAACGAAATCACTCCGGGCAACTTTGTGTTCCGGGTGCGCGAGTTCGAGCTGATGGAGATGGAGTTCTTCGTGAAACCTGAGCAGGACGACGAGTGGTTCGACTACTGGCGCCACGAGAGGATGCGGTGGCACGTGGACGTGATGGGCCTCAACGCCGAGCGCCTGCGCTTCTACGACCACCCCAAGGCGGGCCTGTCGCACTACTCCAAGCAGACCACCGACATCGAGTACGAGTACCCGTTCGGCTGGGGCGAGCTCGAGGGAATCGCGGACCGGACCGACTTCGACCTGCGCATGCACCAGGGGCGCTCGAAGGTGGACCTGACCTACCTGGACCCGGAGACCAACGAGCGCTACCTGCCGTGGGTCATCGAGCCGGCCGTGAGCGTGGACCGGATCTTCATCACGCTGCTGCTGGATGCGTACGACGAGGACGTGGTCAACAACGAGCCGCGGGTGGTGCTGCACCTGCACCCGAACGTGGCCCCGGTGCAGGTGGCGGTGGTCCCGCTGTCCAAGAAGGAGGACCTGATCAGGGTCGCTCGAGAGGTGCAGTCGTCACTGCAGGGCCAGTTCCGGGTGGAGTACGACCAAACGGGAGGCAACATCGGCCGTCGTTACCGGCGCCAGGACGAGATCGGCACCCCGTTCTGCGTCACGATCGACTTCGAAACCCTGGTGGACAAAGCGGTGACGATTCGGCAGCGAGACTCGACGGCGCAGGAGAGGGTGAAGATCGCCGAGCTAGCCGAGCGACTGAGCAGGCTGATCGGTTAAGCCGCGCCTCTGCTCGGGCCCGGGAACCGTGCCTCGATCAAACTCGAACGTTCGGGTCACGAAAGAGGCGGGTTGCTTTCGGACAAACCCACAGACTCATACGATCAGCCAGCAAGCATTACGTGGGTGCCCGACAACACATCAAGAAACACGACATGGTCGAACTGACTCACCACGCGAACGCCCCGGAGTGCATCCATATCGAAAGTGCCGGAGATGCGCGGCAGTCCGTTGAGGACCAGCCAGATCTCATCGCAACTCAGGCGGTAGGCCGGTGGCTTGGCGAGAGCCATTCTGTGCCGCGGGATTTGCGCCTGGGTCTTACCGTTCGGAGCCGTTGGGTGTTGGCTGTTCGTCTTGGGTTAATCCTCTATTGAGGGCTGTTGGCCCGACAGCAGGCCTGCGATGGCCACAGGCAGGGCGGACAGCGGATGTCGGAACCTGTCCAGCCGCCCTTGTGTCGTTGACCCGGGATGGAATTCGAACTTGAGATGACCCTCCGATTCGTAGGCCAACCCGCGCAGTTCCACGGACGGGATCACCAGGCACTCCTCATGGAATCGGCCCTCCTCGCGCAGCCACGCCAGGACCACGAAGTAGGTCGTCGGCGCGGGCCGGAAGCTCAACGCCCGCACCGCTATTGTCGCGCTGGGCTGGGCGGCATCCACTCCAACGGTCTTGACCTGAATCCCAACCACGCGCCGGCTCACCAGGTGCAGAACCGCCAACTCGGCGGTCTCGAGGTCGGGAAATGGCCGGAACAGGTTCAGTTCCGCGTCCTCCGCGAGTCTTCGGTTCACCTCCGACTCGCCGAGGAAGCCCAGGTCGCTGCGCCAGGACGGTGCAGGTTCGGCGAGCACTACCTCCTCAGCGCGGATTTCAGCCATCTCAGGTGTGATGCCGAACCGTACCGCGAGCTGGTCGGGCGGCACCAGCCACGGCAGCCACCGGCTGTTTGACCGCGGCTTCATCCCGAAACCCATCGAGTAGACGGGTCGCGCGACCGTCTGTGACAGCTCTGCCAGCCGCTTGAAGTCGCCCTCGGGGATCGCCAGCATCGTCGGCCCCAGCCCACCATCGACGATGAGCCCGCTGACGAGCATCACGTCCTCGTGCGCGAGGCTGTCAGCCCATACGACCAGATGGACCTCGCCGTCCATCAGCGCAGAGCGCCCCTTCGCCTGGACCGGGATGTAAGCGCCGTCGGTCAGCCGGTGCACCAGGCCGTCGACTCCCCGGTCGGTCAAGGGGAGGAAAACGTGGAGCAAGCCGCGCGACTGCTCGGTCAACGCCGCCCAAACCCGGAACTCGAACACCTGCCCGGAGGCGCTCGCCTCGTCACGCGTCCATGGCACGGTCACGGTTCCGAGCTTATCGCCGGAAATGCCCCTGTTAAGAGCATTGGACACTGGTTTTGAACTCGGTACGCTACGAACATGCGTTCAGAAATCGCGCAGGTGCTCATCTCGGAGCTCGAAAACGAGAACTTCGAACCACTCACCAACACCGCTCTCGGCGAAGACATCCTCGAGCTGCGCCGAACCGTGGATCGCATCGAGTTCCAGTGCAGCCGGCGCCTCGACCTGTTCGCCCGTCGCCAGGGACACACGGCGTTCGGCTTTGTCACCCTCATCTCGTGGCTTCGCCGCGCGTGCAGGTTGTCGCCTGGCGCCGCCTCCCAACACGCCGAGGTGGCGCGCAACCTGTCGGCGCTGCCTGACACGAGCACCGCGCTTGCCGCAGGCGACATCGGATTCCACCACGCCGCGGTGATCGCACACTCGGTCACCGAGGTCGGCGCCGCAGCGGTCCTGCGTCAGGAGCCGAGGCTTCTGGAGGCCGCCCGGAGCCACGATCCTAAGAACCTCAACCACCTCACCCGCCTGATCCGCTATTGCGAAGATCCCGACGGCACCCTCGCCGACGCCAACGACGACCACGAGCAGCGCTACCTCCACCTCAGCCAGTCCTGGCAGGGCATGTTCTTCATCGAAGGTCGACTCGACGCCGAAGGCGGCGCCACGTTGCGAACCGCACTCAACGCACTGGAAGAGGAGTGGGTCGTGGGCGATGAGCGAAGCGGCAGGCAGCGCCGCGCTGATGCCCTGGTCGAGCTCGCACGGCAGCGCCTCGACGCCGGCACCCTACCCGAAGTCGCCGGCCAGAAGCCTCACCTCTCCGTCACCGCCTCCGTCTCCACACTGATGAAGGACCCGGGAGCGCCCCCAGGCGACCTTGAGTGGTCGCAACCCATCACCGCCGACACCGTGCGCCGCGTCGCATGCGACTGCGCCATGACCCGAGTCCTTCTCGGCCCCAACTCCGAGCCGATCGACGTCGGTCGGTGCACCCGCACCATCCCGCCCGCACTCCGGCGAGCGCTCGTCGTTCGCGACAAGCACTGCCGATTCCCCGGCTGCGACCGGCCCGCCGACTGGTGCGACGGCCATCACCTCATTCATTGGGTCGACGGCGGCGAAACGAGCCTTGCCAACACCTGCCTCCTTTGCAGGCGCCACCACCGTTTCGTCCACGAGCTCGGCTGGCAGCTGACGTGGGGCGACGGCGGCGAGTTAATCGCCATCAAGCCGTGGTGGAAGGGCAACGACTCGCGCCACTTGTGTGGGGTTGCTCCACCCCTCGCTTCCTAGGCGCGGGCCGCAGCTCCTTAGTGCACCGTTACTGCCGCAGCGGCGGCGTTGCGGGTGGAGAGGATCACCAGATACCAGCCCAGCACGAGGAGCAAAGGCAGCTCTGGATCGGTAACGGCCTTCGTTTCGATTTCCACCTGCCCTTCCATCTTCATGAGGCCCGCCTGCCTCTTGAAGTGCACGAGTGGCCCAGCCTCTGTGTCCGCCCAGTCCCACTGCGAACGCAAGAAGTTGGTAGCAGCGAAGCGCAGGAGCCGGCCTTGTGGAAGATCCAACGCACCGCCACCCGTCCAGGCCGCTTTGAACACCGATACGTTGTCGCCCGAGTCAGACCCACGAATCGTCACCCTCGGGTGCCAGAAACCCTCCCGCTTGAACGTCCACCTCTTCCACGCGGTCACGCCGCTCGCCAGCGACGCCCCCTCGAAGCGCAACGTCGCCACCACATCTTCCGAGGCGCGCAGTTCGTAGGCCCTCTGCAGGCGGGCGGGCTGCGCCCACACGAGCTCCTGGTATGCGACCTCGCCGATCGTGCGCACGATCCGTGAGCCTAACCCGCGGCCTTGTTCAAGAACCAATTGATGAAGAACAGCACGTACTTTGGTTGTGCGACGTAGTAGTAGTCCGGGTTCTCTCGGCCCTCCAGGAACACCGCCAGTGCGTCCGAGTAGCACTCGACGTGAAGCAGTTTCGCGAACACCACCGACGTGGATTTCGTGCTGCCGATGAAGGCCAGTCGCTGGTTGGTCACGACCAGGGTTCCAGTGTCAAGCCGCCCCAGCGATTGCTGCTCGACCGGGTGACCGCGGAACGAACCGACTCTGTACCGGATGCCGGTGTGGCCGATTGGAAAGCTGAACCCCTGGCTGCCGCCAACCCACTGACGGCGGGTCTGCTGACGGGCCAGCGTCGCGGGAACCGCCATGGCGGCCTGTTCGCCCCGCTTGAGAATCAGCGGACTCTCGATCGGCTGAACGCCAGAAGTGCGCAGGTAAGCGGCCAGGTAAAGAGCGTCGAAGCCCATCTCGCGCTCCGCATCGCTCCGACG
>JBGPOC010000192.1:0-5032 GCA_041487825.1 Candidatus Dormibacteraceae bacterium
CTCCGAGGTGAGCGCCCGTCTTTGACCTGTCGCCCAGGGTTGAGCTCGCCGCGTACGCTGGTTTCCATCGCGCGACTTCCTATACAAGGGGAATGGGGAGAGTGAGCCAGGTCTTCTCGGATGGCGAGGACTGCTTCGTACAGCAACGCCGATGGCAAACAGTGCCAAGTGGCGATACTCAGCGGCACCCAGCGAATTCAGAGTGCCATTTCTGATCGAGATGCAGCGAACCGTTGACCGCAAGGTTCAGGGTTCGAATCCCTCCTCCGGAGCCAAAATTGAACTCCAATCCGTGCGCCGCCAGGACGCGCGACGAGCCGCGTACATCCTTTGTACATCCTTTGTACATCCTTCTCGAGCCCCCGGAAACGGCGGTCCAAAGGCATTCATCTGCGAACCCTCGGGGCGTTGCGATCGTGCCCGTTCGGAGCGCTTCTTGGCGAGGGCATAAGCTATGGTCCGCTGGATGACTCTGGTCTTGATCTGCGTCGCCTTGACACTGGTGGGAGTCGCTCTGGCAAACAACTTCCTTGACGTGGCAACTAGGGGCGCACGCTTCAATGCCGCCTTTGGAGGGCTGCACATCAACAGCCAACGCAGCAGTTGGCGCTTCACTGGAGGCGTGTTCATCGCCGTCGGTGTACCGCTCACGCTGTGGGCCGAACTTCAACTGTCCACCGTTTCAGTACTAGCGGGTCGCATGGTTCTGGCGGCGGTGGGCATCGTGGTACTTCATGACGTTCTCAGTTGGGCCCACAGCTGGTTGTACAACGGCCGGTTGTTGGGATGGTGGATCAGACGACAGTCAGTGATGGCGCAGACTCTCTGGCGGATGTCACCTCCGAATCTGGCGCCGTGGCAGCAGCCGCGCCGCTGACTACACTGTCTCTCAGGGTTGTCCCTGCCATAAGAGCGATAGTCGCTTCCTCTTCTGCCCGTTCTCACTAACTACGTCGAGGACGCTGTACGGGTGGACGGTCCGGTTGGCGGTACGGATTCAGTGATGCCGCCAGCCACGAGTTGATCAACGAGGCAGTCGCAGCTAGCGGGTAGCGTGACTCGAGGCGGAGGCGAGGGAGCTCGCCCGCGCCATAACCCAAATGGAAAGGAGCAGGCAAAAATCGCACGCGCACCAAGACCGTGAGCAGGACCGTGACGAGAGGCGGCAGCAAGGCCGTGGAGAAGCCGGCGCATAAGTTCGAAGACGAGCTGATGGCGGTCGCCGAGCAGCTGATCGTCAAAGGCAAGGAACAGGGCTACCTCACGCCGGATGACATACTCCAGGGTTTCCCGGAGATCGACGCCGAGCCGGACCAGATCTTCCGCATCTTCGCGGCCTTCAAGTAGATCGGGATCGAGGTCACGGACGGCGAGAAGGACTTGGAGGAGGTCGAGCAGATCGACGACGAGATGCTGCTCGACATCGAGATGATGGACTCGGTCTCACTGGACGATCCCGTTCGGATGTACCTAAAGGAGATCGGCCGGGTCAGCCTGCTCACCGCCAACGACGAAGTCGAGTTGGCGCAGGCGATCGAGGCCAAGCCGTTCCACGATGCCCTCAAGGCGCTGAACGTCGTCGAGGAGATCGAAGGTCGCCGGCGCTCCGTCGACGAGATGCTGCCGGACGTGATCGAGCGACTGGCCACGGTCAAGCGCAAGGGCCAGCAGGCGCACCTCGCCCAAGAGCTGCTTGGCCTTGCCGATCTATCCAAGCTGGGGAGCCTTCTCGACGCCACCGCCGCCGAGCGCCGGCGCCAGGCCAACGGCGTCCCGCGTCCGCGAGTGCGCGCGGAGGCACTGGAGGCCTACCGAATCGCGCACTACCGGCTGACCGAGCGCTACGAGCGGGCTTACGAGGCCAGGCAGCGCCTGACCGAGGCCAACCTGCGCCTGGTGGTCTCGATCGCCAAGAAGTACTTCGGCCGCGGCCTGAGCTTCCTCGACCTGATCCAGGAAGGCAACATGGGCCTCATCCGGGCGGTCGAGAAGTTCGACTACCACAGGGGGTTCAAGTTCTCCACTTACGCCCACTGGTGGATCCGTCAGGCCATCACCCGCGCCCTCGCTGACCAGGCGCGGACGATCCGCATTCCGGTCCACATGATCGAGCTGATCCACAAGCTGGTTCGCGTCTCCCGCCGCCTGCTCCAGGAGCTGGGGCGCGAGCCGAGCGACGAGGAGATCGGCGGGGAGATGGGGATCACGCCGGAGAAGGTGCGGGAGATCATCAGGTTTGCCCAGTCCCCGATCTCGCTCGAGACCCCGATCGGCGAGGAGGAGGACTCCCATCTCGGCGACTTCGTCGAGGACCGTGAGGCAGTCTCGCCGTCGGACGCCGCCTCGCTCACCATGCTGCACTCTGAGGTGGAGGAGGTGCTCGACACGCTCACGCCGCGGGAGCGCCGCGTGATCCAGCTGCGTTTCGGGCTCAGCGACGGCCATCACCGCACGCTGGAGGAGGTGGGCAAGCGGTTCGGCTTGACCAGGGAGCGGATCCGCCAGATCGAGGCCAAGGCCATGCGCAAGCTCCGCCACCCCTCTCGCTCGAAGAAACTCCGCGATTACATGGAGTAGCTCGGCCCCAGCACCAGCAGCGATAGACAACCGGGGCGGAAGCGTGAACTGCTTGCCCCTCAGGCTGGTGTCAGAACAGGATCGCCGAGGCGACGGGGCCGAATTTGAGTTGACGGACAGCGGCTAACGGCACAGGCATCGCGAGCTCGTGCGCCGCAAGTGGGCCGCCTGCGGCAAGCGCCCACGCCGATTGCGGCTGGAAAGGTGGCCCTGACACAGCATCGCTTCGGCTCCGCTTGTAGCGATGCAAGACTTGTCCGCCTGCCGTTGATCACTTTCTGGGTGCCGAGATCCTCGCTGATGGCGGAGTCGTTACCGAGCCTTGATCAAGTCCAGCCCCGCCTGCCCGTCAGCGCAAAGTGTCGGCCAAGCTCTATGAGACCGTGAGGGAGCTTGAAGCTACGCGTCAGGAGCTGGACAGAACTGCGACCGCGTATCAGCTCCTGTTCAGGGCCCAGCCCGAGGCGGCGTGGGTCTTTAACTTGGGGACGCTGCGCTTCGTAGAAGTGAACGACGCAGCAATCCAACGCTACGGCTACTCGCGCGACGAGTTTCTCGCCATGACGATCAAGGACATCAATGCCCCGGAGGAAGGGCCACAATTGCCGGCAATCCTTCATAAGGAGCAATCGGGTCCACGGCTCCATCGCAAGAAGGACGGCACGGTGATCGAGGTCCAGATCCTGACTCAAGACGTCAATTACTATGGGCAAAGGTCTCGTTACGTTACGGCGCAGGACGTGACCGAGAGGCAGAAGATGCAACTGCAGGTGAACCAAGCCCAGCCGACGGAAACCTAGGCCAGCTGGCTTCGCACTTTATCGCAGGCCGGCGGAGCAATGCCATGCCGAAGCCGGCAGTGCCAGACGGCAGGCAACACTTGTTTTGGGTCCCGACTTTCGCGAGATGTTCGCCCCCTGTGGCTAGTGACGTTTTGCGCGCCAAATAGGCTGCGGGTGACGACCCGCACACGTAAGGCGAAACCCGCTCACAATGTGCTCTGCAGATGTAATAGGGAGTGCGTCAATGATCTTCTCGCTCGCAGCCGAGGACCACTTTCAAACATGACCGAGGTTCGGCGGGCCGCCAACCCCCTGCTCGGCGCCCATCGGTTCTTCCGTAACGGTCCAGTCTCCCCCGAAGGTTGGAGCCAGCTCGTGGCGAAGAACCGCGATTGGGAGTCCTTCTACCGCGACCGATGGCAGCACGACAAGGTGGTCCGCTCGACGCACGGCGTCAACTGCACGGGGTCGTGTTCCTGGAATGTCTACGTCAAGGACGGGCTCATCACCTGGGAGACGCAGGCGGTCGACTACCCCTCGACCGGTCCCGACATGCCCGACTACGAGCCGCGCGGCTGTCCTCGTGGCGCGTCGTTCTCCTGGTACACGTACTCGCCGCTGCGCGTGAAGTACCCATACGTCCGTGGCAGCCTGCTCGAGATGTACAGGTCGGAGCGCGAGCGCACGGGCGATCCGGTGCTGGCGTGGGAGGCGATCGTCGACGACCCGGAGCGCTCGCGAACGTACAAGTCCCAGCGCGGTAAGGGTGGCTTCGTGCGCGCCGGCTGGGATGACGCGCTGGAGATGATTGCGGCCGCCCACGTCTCCACGATCAAACGATTCGGTCCCGACCGGGTTGCGGGCTTCTCGCCGATACCCGCCATGTCGATGGTGTCGTACACGGCCGGGACACGGTTCCTGTCCCTGATAGGCGGCGTGATCCTCAGCTTCTATGACTGGTACGCCGACCTGCCGCCCGCCTCTCCCCAAACCTTCGGCGACCAGACGGACGTTCCCGAGTCGGCGGACTGGTGGAACGCCTCGTACCTGATCATCTGGGGCACCAACCTGCCCATCACCCGGACGCCCGACGCCCACTTCATGACCGAGGCGAGGTACCGCGGCCAGAAGGTCGTGGTCGTCTCGCCCGACTATTCGGACCACACCAAGTTCGCCGACAACTGGCTGCCCGCACAGCCGGGGACGGACGCCGCCCTCGGCATGGCGATGGGCCACGTCATCCTCAAGGAGTTCTACGTCGAGCGGCAGGTCCCCTACTTCCAGGACTACGCCCGCCGTTTCACCGACCTGCCGCTGCTGGTGACGCTGCGTGAGCGCGGCGACGCGCTCGTGCCCGACCGATTCTTGCGTGCCTCCGATCTCGGCCAGGACGCAGACAACGGCGAGTGGAAGACGGTGGTCCTGGACGAGGCGACCGGCGAGCCCGTCGTTCCCAACGGCGCTGTCGGTCATCGATACCAGCGCGAGCCAGGGCGCTGGAACCTCAAGCTGGGCGATGTCGTGCCCGCGCTCAGCCTGTTCGGTCGCGATGCCAAGGCGGTCGCGGTCGACCTGCCTCGTTTCGACGCCGGGGAAACCGAAGGCGGATCGGTGATTCGGCGCGGCGTACCCGCCCAGGAGGTCGGAGGCCATCTCGTGACCACCGTCTTCGA
>JBGPOC010000193.1:0-4969 GCA_041487825.1 Candidatus Dormibacteraceae bacterium
AAGATCCGGGCGGCATCACTGGAGGCATCTCTCTTACCTTCCCTTGAACACTCCGCGTCGCTTCTCGAGGAAGGCGTGCATGCCCTCCTTCTGGTCCTCGGTCGAGAACAGGAAGTAGAAGCTCTTCCGCTCAGCCGCCAGGCCTTCGGCCAGCGGCGTCTCGAACGATTTCAGCACCGCCTCCTTGGCCATGCGCAACGCCAGTGGCGGCTTCTCGGCGGCCTGACGCGCGAAGCGCTGGGCGACCGAGATCGTCATCTCGGCGGGAACGACCTTGTTGACGAGCCCGAGCTCGTACGCGCGGTGTGCGGTGACAGGCGTCCCCATGAGCATCACCTCCATCGCGGCATGCTTGCCGGCGGTGCGCGGCCACCTCTGCGTGCCTCCCGCGCCGGGGATGATCCCGAGGTTGATCTCAGGTTGCCCGAGCCGGGCCGAGTCACCGGCGATGATCAGGTCGCACATGAGCGCCAGCTCGCAGCCGCCGCCGAGCGCGTAGCCGTTCACGGCTGCGATGAGCGGCTTGCTGAAGGCGGCGATGCCCGCCCAGCGGCCCGTCTGGTCACGCTGGAGCTGGTCGACCGCGGTGCGGTCCGCCATGTCGGCTATGTCCGCACCGGCGGCGAACACCCGCGGACCCCCGGTGAGGACGACCGCCCTCACCTTCTCGTCCGCGTCAAGCTCTCCAAGCGCCTCGTTGACCTCGCGGATGAGATCGGGGCTCAGCGCGTTGAGAACCTTGGGCCGGTTGAGGGTGATCGTGGCGATCGGGGCTTCGACCTCCACCAGGATGTTTTCGTACCCCATCGCCGCTATCATCGGCCATGTGCCTGCAGCCACGCTAAGGGACTCCTACGGCCGTATTGCGGACGATCTCAGGATCTCGATCACCGACCGCTGCAACTTCCGCTGCATCTATTGCATGCCGGCGGAGGGCCTGAAGTGGCTCAAGCGGGACGACCTTCTGCGCTTCGAGGAGATCACCCGCCTCGCCCGAATCTTCGTGCAGAGATATGGGGTGCGGACGATCCGCATCACGGGTGGCGAGCCGCTCGTGCGGATCAAGGTCGAGGAGCTGGTCGGCATGATCAACGACATCGACCCGACCCTCGACATCACGATGACCACCAACGGCGTGCTGCTCCGCGAGAAGGCCCAGCTGCTGAAGGACGCCGGACTGAAGCGCATCAACATCTCGCTCGACACGTTGAGCATGGAGCGCTTCCACGAGATGGCGCGAAGCGACGCCTTCAAGCGAACGATGGACGGGATCGACGCCTCGCGCGAGGCGGGCCTGTGGCCGATCAAGCTGAACATGGTCGTGATGAAGGGCCACAACGACGGCGAGGTCGTCGACTTCGCGCGGCTCGCTCGCGACAAGGGCTACGAGGTTCGTTTCATCGAGTTCATGCCCCTTGACGGCGACGGCATCTGGACCAACGAGCAGGTCGTGCCGAGCCTGCGCATCCAGGAGCAGATCGAAGACCTCTTCCCTCTGGTGCCGGTGGTCGACACACGGCCGGGACCGGCGACGCGGTTCAGGTTCGCCGACGGCGCTCCCGGTGGGGTCGGGTTCATCTCCTCCGTCAGCCAGGCCTTCTGCAGCACGTGCAACCGCATCCGCCTCACCGCAGAGGGCGGCCTTCGCACCTGCCTGTTCTCCTTGACGGAGACGCCGGTGCGAGACCTCCTGCGCTCCGGCGCGTCGGACGACCATCTCGGCCGCGTCATCGAGGCGGCCGTGTGGCACAAGGAGGAGGGCCACCTCATCAACCAGCCGGGCTTCATCAAGCCGGCCAAGAACATGTCCCAGATCGGAGGGTGATCCGGGAACTCCGCGCTGGGGAAACCCACCTCGCTTACAAGGCGATGCTCGAGCTCAGACCTCTGGTGGGCGACGAGGCGGCATTCGTGCACCGCGTCGACAAGGTGCAGCGGCCCGAGGGTTACCGGCTGATCGCGTCCTTCGTCGACGGCGACGTGCAGGCGGCGGCGTTGGCCGGGTTTCGCGTGGTCCACTACATCGCCTGGGGTGACGCCCTCTACTGCGACGACCTCGGCACGCGCCCGGAGCATCGGGGCAAGGGCCACGCCGGCGGTCTCATGGACTGGATGATCGAGGAGGCGAGGCGCCTCGGTTGCGGACAGTTCCACCTCGATTCGGGGACGGGCGCGGATCGCATCGACGCCCACCGCCTCTACTTCAACAAGGGCATGAGGATCTCGGCGCACCATTTCTCACGTGAGGTCTAGAGACCTGCGGTTCGGGATCGCACCTGCTGTAATCATTTGACGGTCACGACCGTTGAATCAAGCGATGCGACGCTTGACTCTCATCCTGGCCCTCGGGCTGCTGTGCGCGTGCGGCGGAACGAGCTCGACCGCCTCACCGACACCTCCTTCGCCAAGCCCTCCAAGCGACACCTGCACGCCCTCCGGGTATGCCTCGCTCTCTTGGGCGCTGCCGCAACCGGCCTCGAACCCCGCCCCGACGCTCCAGTCGGCGACCGTCTCCGGCGACACCCTGAAGCTCACGTTCTTCAGCGGGACGCCAGCGTTCCAGCTCACCACGCAATCAAACGCGCACTTCAGCCTGGACCCCAGTGGCGGCCCGGTCAACCTCGCCGGTTCCGCAGGGGTGCACATCCTACTGACCGGGTTTCGCGGCTTCCAGCCCAACTACACGGGCCCGAAAACCTTGACCTCGAGCGGCCCGCTGCTGCTCCAGGTTGCCGAGCTCGGCGACTTCGAAGGCTACGTGAGCTTTGGCGGCGGACTCAGCTCGCCTGGTTGCGCGAACGTGACCACGAGCGGGTCGACATTGACCTTCCACTTCATCAAGTCAACCCAGTAGAGGCCCGCGCCCCCATCCCCGTAAGCTAATCGCCGTGTTGCGCCCAGAGGAAGCTCAACGCCCCTACACCGTCACCGAGCTCGCCAACGAGATCAGGCGCGAGCTCCGGCCACTCACCGCTCTTTTGGTCAAGGGTGAAGTCAGCGGGATGAAGCGAGGTCCTGCCGGCCACTTCAACTTCTCCATCCAGGACGGCGTGAGCCGGCTGGACTCGGTGCTTTTCGCCGACGATGCGCGACGGGTCACGACTCTTCCGGAAGACGGCCAGGTGTTCGTCTTTCGTGGCCGCATCGACTTCTTCGGCAAGACCGGGCGGCTCAGCTTCATCGTGGACCAGGTCGAGTTCGACGACGTTGGGAAGCTGCGCGCGCGGCTGGAGGAGCTCAAGCGCAGGCTCGAGGCCGAGGGCGCCTTCGCGCCAGGCCGCAAGCGCCGCCTGCCATTCCTGCCCCGCGCCGTCGCACTGCTCACGTCGCCCACCGGCGCAGTCATCCACGACCTCCAGGAGACGATCTGGGAGCGCTACCCCAACATGGGCGTGGTCGTCTACCCGGTCCAGGTGCAGGGCGCGGCCGCGCCGGCCAGCGTCGCGCGGGCGCTCCGCCGCTGTAACGAAGAGGCTCTCGCGGACGTCATCGTGATCGCGCGCGGTGGCGGAAGTTTCGAGGAGATGTACGGCTTCAACAGCGAGGTGGTGGCCCGCGCCATCCTGGCATCCAGGCTGCCCGTGGTCACCGCCCTCGGCCACACCTCAGACCGCACAATCGCGGACCTGGTGGCCGACTTCGAGTGCCGGACGCCCACAGAGGCCGGGTCGCGGGTCGTGCCGAAGAAGTCCGACCTTGTGGCCCTGCTTCGGGAGCGTGGCCGGCGCATCGACCGGGAAGCCGGCCGGCGGATCGAGACGGGCGTGGAGCGCCTGCTTCTCAAGAAGCAGCGCCTGCTCCAGCTGATTCCCGCGCTCGTGCGGCTGCGCTCGGAGCGCCTTGCGCGCGCAGCGTCCGACCTCGCGCGGCTCAGCCCCGTGCAGCAGGTCGCGCGCCGCGAAGAGGCTCTTCGCGAGCGATCGCGCAGGCTCGCCGCAGCGGCCTCAGCGCGGCTGGCTCGAAGCCGTACGAACCTCGCAGGCCGCCGTGCCCCCGACCGCCTCGAGAGAGCACTCGCCAAGCGCTTCGACACCGCCACCCGCGCGCTCGTTCACCGGCGCGAAAGGCTGACCGCGCTCAGCCCGGACGGGGTGCTCGCGCGCGGCTACAGCATCACGCAGGACGCCGAAACCGGCGCGGTGCTTCGCTCCTCATCCGACACCGCGGTGCAGCGCAGAGTGCGCGTGCGCCTTGCCGCAGGCCGCATCGGAGCCCGTGTCGAGGAGGTCGAGGCGTGACGGAGGAGCTTACCTACGAGAAGGCGCTCGAGAAGCTGGACGAGAAGCTGAAGCTCCTGGAGGACGGCGATCTGTCGCTGGAAGATGCGCTGAAGGCGGTCGACGAGGCGCGCGTCTACCTGAAGGTCTGCACCGAGCGCCTGGAGGCGGCTCGCCACAAGATCGAGGTCAGACCCGAGCCCGACACGGCCGAGTAGCGACGCCGGTCAGGGCGGGTTCGCGCCGGCCGGGACTCCCGTCTCCTGGGCCTCCAGCTGCTCGTTCATGACGCGAAGGCGCTGGCTCAAGTTCTTGACGAACTCCAGCAGCACCTCGGGGTGCTCGTTGACGACCGCTCGCAGCTTGTCGCGGCGCAAGACCCGAACCGTCGCGTCGGTGCTCGCCTGCGCGCTCGCGGAGCGGGGCTGCTCGTCGAACACCGCCATCTCGCCCAGCACCATGCTGGGGCCGATGCGCGCAAGGGTCACCTCGCGGCCCTCGTGGTCGAGGTGGATTCGGATCTCGCCCTCGAGGACGACGAACAGCTCGGAGCCCACGTCGCCCTTGGTGAAGATCGGCTCGCCTTTGGCGTAGGTCCGCGTGATCATGAGGCGGTCGATGCTGGCCAGCTGCTCCAGCGTCAACGTGCTGAACAGCGGCACCCTCTTGAGCGCGATCAGTTCCTTCATGCGTTCGTCGAGCCCGGTTGACACCGCTGCCGCGGCCTCTTTGACCCATTTGTCGCCATGATT
>JBGPOC010000194.1:0-4966 GCA_041487825.1 Candidatus Dormibacteraceae bacterium
CAGACCTCCTTGTCCAGGTCGCCGTACGTGAGCTTGCGCACCTCGCCCGGCTCGCCCTCCCAGATGATCGCGAGCTTGTAGAGGAACTCGACGTCGCGGTGGCGGTCGAGGCAGCTCTGCACGATGTTCATGCGCCCGCCGACCCACCACTTCGCCCACTCCTTGCCCTGTGAGAGGTCGACGACCTTGTCGTAGTGGCGGTAGAAGGCGATGTCGATGTCCTTGATCGCGGCGTCCCAAAACCACTCGATGTCGTCGTCGGCGCGCTTCAGGAGCTCGCGGAACGTCTCGATCCCGTGCGCGTCCATAAAGCGCTTGAGCCGGCTCTTCGCGATGACGTCCGCGCTGGGTTCCCAGATCACGTCCCCGATCACGACCGGCTGCATGGCTTTTGGATTCTAGACGCACGACTACACTCGGCCGTGATGGAACTGCCGAAGGATTTCGCGGAGATCCTCGAGCGGGTGGTGGCACCGGGTCACCAGGCGGCGGTTGCCGAGGTCATCCAGGCGGCGACGCGCCTCGACGACGAAGGCTTGCGCACGTTCCTCGACCAGTTCGCCGCAAGAGTCGGCTCTTCACGTGCGCCGGTCAGAAGCGAAGAGCTGCTGCAGTTCCTTCGTGCGTCCACGAAGCGCGGGCCCGCAAGCGACCCCTGATCTGCTCGGCCTCCTGGTACAGCTCCCAGTAGTTGGACCATGCGGCCTGTGCGACGGCGACCGCCAGCTGTGGCTTGAAGTGCTCGCGAGCGCCGCGGATCGCATGCTGGTGCGCATAGGACCAGCGATCCCACGCGCGCTCGACGGTTGCGTCGACCAGCTCGAGCCAATCGTCCTCGGCCGAGTTGTTCGGAGGAGGGGGCAGCGTGAGTAATTTCCACCGCCCACCTTCGCGGACCACCGTCATGAGGGGCTGGCCGCCTGGTCTGCCCACGTGGCGGTTGGGCCGCGGGTTGGTCGGATTGGCCGCCATCAGTCGCTGCTGCACCGCAAAGACGAGATCGTGTGCGGCGCGCAGCGTGGCCGGCGGAAGTGGTGGATCGTGGCGCCCGAGCCGCAATTGGAGAGCGCGAATCGCCTCTCGCAACGCCTGGGGCGCTTCTGTTTGGTCTTCGAGGTGAAGGGCCTCGACATCGTCCAGGAGTGAATCGGACTCTGCGAGCAACGATCTTCGGCGTGCCTCTCCGGCCAACTCACCCACGGGCGGCGGAGCGGTTGCGACCATGGAGTGCACCATAACCCTCACCGGACGTTTGTCAAGTATAGGTTTACAGCGCCTTCAAACCTGCCGGAGCCCTCGATCACGCTCGAAGCGCGAGCGCCGGCGCGACTTGTGCCTGGCTACGACAGCCCGAGCAGTCGCTTGCCGTTGCCGACCAGCAGCTTCTGAAGCGCGGCGTCGGGAATATCCAGCGTCGCCAGTTCGTCGAGGCATCGTTCCGGCTGGATGAATGGGTAGTCGCTGCCGAACACGAACTGGTTCTGGAGCCGGCCCTTCATGTCGCGCACCACCTCGCTCGGGATGTAGCGCGGCGCCCAACCCGAGATATCGATGTAGATGTTCGTCTTGTGCAGCGCCATCGACAGCAGCTCCATGTGCCATGGGAAACCAAAGTGCGCCGCGATCACGTTGAGGTTGGGGAATGAGGCCGCGACCGCGTCCAGCCTGATCGGGCGCGCATAGTCGAGCCGGATGCCCTGCCCGCCGGGTTGGCCGGCTCCGATCCCGCTCGTGCCGGTGTGGAACAGGACGGCGAGACCGAGCTCCTCGCAGCGCTCGTACAGGGGCCAGTGGCGCTCGTCGTCCGGGGCGAACGCTTGCAGCGAAGGGTGGAGCTTCACACCCTTCAGACCCAGGAAGCTGATGTTGTCGAGCTCGGCGACGGCGCGCTCCCCCTTGAGCGGATCCACGCTGCCGAAGCCGGTGAACGCCTTCGGAAAGTCGGCGCAGGCCTTGGCGACCACCTCGTTCGGCACGCGCGGCCGGTTGGTGGCGGTCTCGGCGTCCCACGCCAGCAGCACCGCGAGCACGTCGAGCTTCTCGTAGTCGGAGGCGAGCTCCTCCAGCGAGCGCCGGACGATCTTGGATCGGAAGTAAGCCTCGGCCGCTTCCACGTACCCCTTCATCGACTTCTCCAGCCAGTCGGGGGTGGGCAGATGGACGTGGAAGTCGATCGCGCGCACGGCGGGCCGATGATAGTCGTGATGCAAGCCACCCTGCTCGTGCTCGCCGGCGGCGACAGCAGCCGCATGGGCCACGCCAAGGCCTGGCTGGAGGTGGGGGAGACGATCCTTGTGCGCTGGGTGGCGGAACGGCTGGCCCCCGCGTTTACGGAGGTGGTGGTCTCCTTCGCGGAGCCGGAGCAGGTTCAGGAGATGGTTCCGTATCGCCTCGTCTTCGACCGCAAGCGCGCTGCAGGTCCTCTCGCCGGCCTGGAAGCCGGCCTGGCCGCGGCGCGCACTGACGTAACGTTCGCCGTCGCTTGTGACATGCCGTACGTGACGCGCGAGCTGGCGGAGATGGTGGTCGCTGCATCCCACGGCTGCGACGCAGCGATCCCGAGGATCGATGGCCGGCCGGAGCCGGCCTGTGCGGCGTACCGGCGCTCAGCGCTCCCGGCGATCACTGCCGCCCTGGACGCCGGCCGGTACCGGGCGGCCGACCTTGCCGAGCAGTTGGACGTGGCCTGGCTGGAGGGCCTGGACCCGGACCTTTTTCGGAGTCTCAACACGCCTGGCGACTACGACCGTTTTTGTGTCGAACTTGGCCACAGCGATAATTGACTGGTCCCTTCCCCCAACTGGAGGCTTGCTTGTGAAGATCGTCGTCACTGTGAAACAGGTGCCGGACCCGAACTCAGTCACCGTCCTGGAGGCGGACAACACGCTGGCACGCGACAAGGAGGTCGTCCTCGACCCGGGTGACGAATGCGGCATCGAGGAGGGCCTGCAGCTCAAGGAGGCGCATGGGGGGGAGGTGGTACTCGTCTCGATGGGACCGGAGCGTGCCAAGGATGCGATCCGAAAGGGCCTCTCGATGGGCGCGGACCGTGGCGTTCTGATCAGCGACGCGCAGCTGGCCGGAGCCGACGCGCTGCTCACGGCGCGCGCGCTGGCCGCGGCGATCAAACCCGAAGCGCCCGACCTCGTGATCTGCGGGACGGAGTCTTATGACGGGAGCACCGGGGTGGTGCCGGCTATGCTCGCCGAGCTGTTGGGCATCGCGCAGCTGACGGTCGCCAAGAAGGTGGAGGTCGACGGTTCGACCATCAGGATCCACCGCCAGACCGCCGACGGCTACCAGGTCGTGGAGGCCGCCACCCCGGTTCTGATCACGGTCACGGCCGGCATCGCCGAGCCTCGCTACGCGTCGCTGAAGGGGATCATGGCCGCGCGGTCCAAGGAGATAAAGCAGATCGGTCTGGGCGACCTCGGCGTAGATCGCGGTGAGCCCGCGGAGACGATCGAGGGGTTGACGCAGGCTGAAGCCCGCAAGGCGGGCGTCATCATCCAGGACGACGGCACCGCAGTGGACCGGATACTCCAGGTCCTCACCGAAGCCAAGGCGATCTAGCGATGGCGAAGATCTGGGTGTACGCAGAGTTGAACCAGGGCAAGCTGCAGCCGACCGCGCTGGAGCTGATGGCTAAAGCGCGTGAGCTCGGAGACGTCGAGGCGATCGCCTTGGGGGCGGGCGCGAGGGCCGCCGCGGCGACGCTCGGCAAGCACGGGGCGAAGGTCGTTTACGTTAACGAGGACGCGTCGTTTGACGATTTCCTCGCCGAGCCGGCCGCGGATGCGCTCGAGGCGCTGCACAAAGAGCATTCCCCAGATCTCATGCTCTTCGGCTTCACCACCGATTCGCGGGACGTGGCGGGCCGCCTGGCCGCGCGCCTGGGCGTCGGGCTCATCTCCAACGCGGGCGACGTCGTATCGAAGGACGGCGCATTCGTGGCCCATGTGCCCTATTTCGGCGGGACGAAGGTGGCCTCGATGCGCGCGGACAAGAAGCCGGCGATCATCCTGATCCGGCCAAAGTCGTTCGAGGCCTCTGAAACAGGAGGGACGCCGGAGATAAAAGACGTCGACGCCGCCCTCGGCGCCGGTTCCAAACGTGCTCACATCACGGAGCGGGTGGTGGAAGCTTCGGAGAAGGTGAAGCTCGAGGATGCCAAGGTCGTGATCGCCGGCGGCCGGGGCATGGGCGGGCCGGACAACTTCCCGCTGCTCGAAGCCCTGGCAGGTGCCCTCGGGGGCGCGGTTGGCGCAAGCCGTGCCGTGGTCGACGCGGGCTGGGTGCCCTACTCGATGCAGGTGGGCCAGACTGGCAAATCGGTGCGTCCCGGCGTCTACATAGCGGTCGGCATCTCCGGCGCCATGCAGCACACGGTTGGCATGAAGGCCTCGAAGATCATCATCGCCATCAACAAGGACGCGGAGGCGCCGATCATGAAGATGGCCGACCTCGGCGTGGTGGGCGATGCGATGAAGATCGTGCCCGCGCTCACCGCCGCCGTGAAAGCGAAGAAGGGGTAGCGGCGGACCGTCAGGCGCCCACAGGGCGCCTTCCTTTAGAAGACGCTGAGAGGCTGCTGGCCGAGCGCGTGGAGCGCCGGCGCGAGCGTGACTTCATAGCGGCTGATGCGATCCGCGAGCAGCTTCATGCCGGCGGGTGGGACCTTCTCGACAGCGCCACAGGAAGCGAGCTTCAAGCGCTGAAGGCGCCGGCGCACGGGGATGAGCCGGTGACGCAGCGGGCCGTTTCCCTCATCACGGTCGCTCACGGTTGGATCCCCGATGTCGAGCGGTGGCTCCTTTCCGTCTTCACCCACTGCAAGGCGGACTTCGAAGCCATCGTTGTCGACAACTCAGGCGATACCCGCATGGCCGGCTGGCTGCACACCCGCGCCGCTTACAGGTTGCGTTCGATACGGCTCGACCCGCCGCTCGGCTTTTCCACTGCGGTC
>JBGPOC010000195.1:0-4942 GCA_041487825.1 Candidatus Dormibacteraceae bacterium
GAATTGTTGAACGCGATCCAGGATGTGTACCTGAACCAGTCGGTGACCGTCGCCTGAAAACGCGGCGCCGGAGCAGACGTTGCGTCGCAGGCTGCATCGTGGGTGCTGCTGAGTGCGACTAGCCTTCCTCGGTACCGGGGCGGCCTTCTCACCAGAGCGCTACAACGGGGCGGTGGTGGTGAACGGGCGCCTTCTCCTGGACGGCGGCGCCCCGCTGCTTCCGCACATGAATCGCTGCGGCGTGGACCCGGGGGCGATCGACGCCGTCTTTCTCACCCACTTCCACGGTGATCACACACTGGGGTTGCCTCCCTTTGTGCTGTACCGCATCTTCGTCGACGAGCGCCCGATAACGATCATCGGGCCCGAGGGAGTCGAGGCGAGGATGGAGGCGCTCTTCGAGGTCAGCTGGGGCGTGGACTGGCAGCTCGCGATGCGTCATCGCTTCAAGGTGACCTACGTGGTCGCGGAGCCGTCGGGCACAGCGGCGGGCTACAAGTACGAGTCAATCAAGCTCGACCACGGCACCAGCGGCTGCAACGGCTACCGGATCCAGGTCGACGGCCGCGTCCTCGCCTACTCGGGCGACACGGAAGCCACCGCGCCCCTAGACGGGTTGGTCGACGGCGCTGACGTCGCCATCGTGGAGGCGACCGGCCCCGGAGACGTATTCAGCCACATGAGTTGGGAGGCCGCCGCCGAGCTCAAGGGACGCCACCCGAAGACGCGCTTCCTTTTCAACCACCTCTATTCCGGAACCGTCGACGGGGCGGTGGCCGACCTTCAGGTGGTCGACGTCTGAACTCACGGACCGTTGCCGGTGCGCTGGCGGGTGCGATCGCGGGGAGCATCGTTCTCGGACTGTTCGTCGGCCTCGGGCTCACGCTGCTCAACCGAGTCGCCTCTGACCTGCCGGTCATCATCCTAGGTATCGCCGGCGCATACGCGGGCTGGCTTGTCGGGGTGATCGTCTTCGGCGCCGTGCGCGGGGCCAAGGACCAGGAGGAGAAGAGCTGAGTCCGGACGTACCGAGCACGCGACCGCTGCTCGACAAGCTCGGCGTCAAGCCCGGCGCCCGCGTCGCCATCCTCGACCTCGACGATTCGGGCTTCGCCGCTCTGCTTCGCCAGCGGACGTCGGACATAGTCAACGGAAAGCCGTCCTCACCTTGCGACCTGGTGTTCGTGGGCGCGAAGAGATCCGCTGACTTGACGAAGCTCAAGGAAATCAAGACCTGGATCGAACCAAATGGGGCCATCTGGGTCGTCCGGCCAAAGGGAGGTCGTAGCGCCCTTCGCGACATCGACGTGATCGAAGCCGCGCAGACTGCGGGTCTCGTCGACAACAAGATCGCAAGCTTCTCGGACACGCATGGTGCGATGCGCCTTGTGTTCGGCCTTCGGGACCGGCCGCGATGACGCCGATGACTCTCAACATCCGCCCCGCAGAGCCGGCGGACGTGCCTGTCATCGCGGATTTGATCAGGCAGCTGGCGCGATACGAGAAGTTGGAGGACGAGGTCGTCCTGACCAAGGAGCGTTTGAGCGCCGGCCTCTTCGGGGCGCGCCCGTACGCCGAGGCGGTGCTCGCGGAGGAGGAGGGGGAACCCATCGGGTTCGCGCTCTTCTTTCACACTTTCTCGACCTTTCTCGCCATGCCGGGCATGTACCTCGAGGATCTCTTCGTGCTCCCCGATCACCGAGGCCGCGGCGTGGGGCATGCGCTGCTCGCCCACCTCGCCCGCCTCGCAGTCGAGCGCGGGTGCGGCCGCCTCGAATGGGCGGTGCTGAACTGGAATCGGGAGGCGATCCGGTTCTATGAGCGGTTGGGCGCGCGTCCCAACTCGGAATGGACCGTTTACCGGCTTGCGGGCCAAGCTCTGCTGGCGCTTGGCGGAGAATAGATCGGTCATGGAGGTGCTTCACCCCAAGGAGCTCGATACACACCCCGGGGACGAGATCGTCCGCTGGGCGCGAGGGCAGCTCGAGATCGCGCGCTCGATTCTTGACAACCCGGGCGGCGGGCTGCTGTTCGCAACTCAGACGGTCGGCCAGGTCAAGTCCGGCCTCCATGAGCGCAACTCCGAACGCTGGGAGGACGTCGTTTCGATCCTCGACCGTGTGGAGGATGCCGCGGTCCATCGCGAGTTCGACGCCGCCCGCAGCCTCCTTGACGAGGTCGCGAAGAAACTGACTCCGGCCTAGCCGGCTGGTGCGACTACTCGTCATGCACACCGGGTCGGTTTACTGATACGTGGGTGACCAGATGACCGTCGCCCAAGCACTCTTCATGGGCCTTCTCCAGGGGGCGACGGAACTCTTTCCGGTGTCATCGCTGGGCCACGCGGTCCTGGTACCCAGCCTTCTACGCTGGGGCTTCAAGCAATCCGACGCGTCCTTCGTCCCGTTCCTGGTGCTGCTTCACCTGGGCACCGCCGGCGCCCTGTTCGTCATCTACAGGACCCAATGGGTGGACATTGTCAAGAGCTTCTTCACCGCCGCAGTCCGGGGAAGGATCGAATCGCCGCCGGAACGATTGGCGATGCTGCTGCTGGTCGGAACCATCCCGGCTGGCGTCCTCGGCGTGTTCCTGGAGCACCAGCTCAAGAGCCTGTTTGCCAGCCCGACAGCGGCGGCATCCTTTCTCATCGTCAACGGGTTCCTCATGCTCGGCGCAGAGGTCCTGAGGCGCCGCGCCGAGCGACGGGCTGCCGTCGCCGCCAAGCCACGGGTCGAACAGGAGGAGCGGTTCGCCGCCGCGGAGCAAATCAGCTTCAAGGCGGCGGCCCTGGTCGGCGCATGCCAGGCACTCGCCCTGCTGCCTGGAATCTCACGGTCCGGAGTCACCATCGGGGGTGGACTCCTGGCAGGCCTGAGGCACCAGGAGGCCGCGCGCTTCTCGTTCCTGCTGGCTACGCCGATCATCGCCGCGGCGGGCCTTCTCGAGATCCCCCAGCTGTTCGCCAGTCCCGTGCCGCTGGGCGAGTACCTCGCAGCGGCCGCCCTGGCGGGGACCGCCGCCTACCTGAGCGCGCGGTTCCTGCTTCGCTATTTCCGGTCCGGACGGCTCGACCCTTACGGCTGGTACTGCATCGCCGCGGGGATCGGCAGCCTCGCTTTGCTAACGTTCAGGTCGTGAAAGGAAGCTCGTTGTCAATCGGGCTGGTCGTTCTGGCAGTCGTGTTCCTGGTGGTGGCGGCCCTTTACGCGGTGGGAGTCCTCCAGTTCATGGTGTCGGACCCACACGCCTCACATCACTACACGCATGCAGTCCTCTTGACTGTGCTCGCCGTCGCCAGCTTGATCGGGGCCAACTTCGCGCGTTCGAAGGGGACCGCCTAACCGGGTCCGAGCGTCAGCCGGCCAGGCGCTCTGGCACTTGCCTGCCCGTCGTGTCCGGCTCTCCGACGCGAACGTCCTCGTGGTAGACGGCGTCAGCGTTGACCTTCCAGGGGTCGTGGCTCGAACCGGTGGCAATGTTTCTCGCAACCAGCAGCGCCGTCATCATCGAATGGTCCTGGTTGTTGTACTTGTGCATGCCGTTGCGGCCCACCAGGTGGAGGTTGCTCAGCTGCGTGATCAAGTACTCGCGGATGACGTCGACGTGGGTTTGATACGCATCGTCGTAGACGGGATAGGCCTTCTGCTGCCGGACCACGACGCCGTCGAACACCTGGTCCGGTGTGCAAACGCCAAGCTGCGCGAGCTCATCGGTGGCAAGCTTGATGAGAGTCGAGTCGCCTGACGTCCAGAGGCCGTCTCCCTCGAAGCAGAAATACTCGAGCCCCAGGCAGGTCTTGGCCTGGTCGGGCACCATCGCCGGGCTCCAGTTCTTGAAGTTCTGGATGCGACCCACGCGCACGCTCGGGTCGTGGATGTAGATCCAGTTGTCCGGGAACACGTCGGCGCGGTCGATCATGAGCGCGACGCTGATGAAGTCGCGATAGGAAAGACTGTTCGCGGCCTTCTGCACCGCCTCGGGGGCCGGCGGGTCGAGGTGGGCAATGAGCTGGCGGATGGGAATGCTGGAGACGAAATCGGTGCCGGCGTGCTCCATCGTCTCGCCCGACACCGTTCGAGTGACCACCGCCCTAACCCGACCCCGGTCGTGCTTGATGCTGTCCACGGAGTGCCCGAATATCACGGGCTGTCCCTTCTCGCGACTGATCTCCGCGACCCGCTCCCACATCTGGCCAGGTCCGAGTCGCGGGTATCGGAAGCTGTCGATCAGAGTGGTGACGACGTCGCCGCGCTGGCTCGGCTTCCGGTGGGGCAGCAGCGCGCTCTTGAGGACCAGCCACATGTCGAGGCTCTTGATCCTCTGAGCCGCCCAGTCTGCCGATAGCTCGGTGGTGCTTATCCCCCACACCTTTTCGGTGTACGTCTTGAAGAAAATGCTGAAGAGGCGCCACCCGAACTGGTTGCGAACCCAGTCCTCGAAGCTCCTCGGATTGGCGACTGGAAAGGCGCGCGCGCGCGCGTAGCTCGCGAGACACCTGATCGTCTCGATCAGGCCCAGGTTCCACAGCGCATTAGCCGCCTTGAGCGGGTAGTCGAAGAACTTACCCCGGTAGTAAATGCGCGAAAGCCGGCCCCGAGCAAGCATCTCCGGACCGAGGATCTCGGTCCACAGGTCCTCGACCTCCTGGTTCTTCGAGAAGAACCGATGACCGCCGATGTCGAACCGGTAGCCCTTGTGCTCGACCGTACGGGCAAGCCCGCCGACATAGCCGGGGTCCTTCTCGATGATCGTGATCGGGACCTCTTGCTTCATGAGCTCGTAGGCCGCCGTGAGCCCGGCGGGGCCGGCGCCCATGATCACGACGTGCCGGCGGTCGTCCTCGGCGGTCAAAGTGCCCACAGGGTATCAACGGTCCGAACGGGGCTCCGGTTCGGAACATGCGAGCCGGGGCGACACCGGCCCCGGCCGGGCCCTCAGTTCA
>JBGPOC010000196.1:0-4931 GCA_041487825.1 Candidatus Dormibacteraceae bacterium
AGCGAGCGCCCACCAAGGGGCGGCATTGGATCATGCCCTCGCTCGGCCTGATGTATCTCAGCGCCTCGCTGCGCCGCGCCGGTTACACCGTGGTCCATATCGACCACACGTTCCTCGAGCGGCACGAGGTGCTGCGGCAGATCGAGCAACTCCGGCCATCCGTGATCGGCATCTACTGCATGATCACGATGCAGGACGAGGCGCTCTCCCTGGCGGCGCAGGTTCGCGGCAAGGCCCTGACCGTCGTCGGCGGCCCGTATCCCTCCGGCGAGCCGGACACGTTCGTCGACCAGTTCGACCTCGTCGCCGTCGGCGAGGGGGAGGAGACGATCGTGCAGATCATGAACCACCTCGACGACCGGCGATTCGATGAGGTGCACGGACTCGTCTTCAAATGCGGCAGCGAAATCGTGCGCACCCAACCGCGGGCTCGCAGCAAAGATATGAGCGAGCTGCCGCTCCCCTATCGCCGCGACATCCCCAACGCCGAGTACATCGCCTATTGGCGCAAACACTGGAAGGACGCGACGACCCCGTTGATGGCAACCCGAGGATGCCCCTTCCGCTGTGACTTCTGCCACAAATCGGTTTTCGGCGACCTGTTCAGCGCACGGCCCGTGGATTCGGTGGTCGCCGAGATGCGCGAGGTGGCGGAGCTCGGCTACGACCACATCTGGATGTCGGATGACCTGTTCACCCTCAACTACAAGCGCACGTTTGAGCTGGCCCAGGCGATCGAGGCGGCGCACCTGCCGCTGACGTGGGAATGCCTGAGCCGGGTCACCCACGTCGACCAGGCGCTGTTCGAGCAGATGCACCGCGCCGGCTGCAAGCGCATCTTCTTCGGCATCGAGTCTGGGGATGAGGGCGTGCTGAAGCAGATGAAGAAGGGCATCACGCCGGACCAGGCCCGGAAGGCAGTGGAGGCCTGCGTAGCCGCGGGCATCAAGGCCGCGGGCTTCTTCATGGTCGGCTACCTCGGAGAGACCACTGACTCGTTGATACGCAGCATCAACTTTTCCAGCAGCCTGCCCCTGGACTACGTGAGCTACACGATCGCGTACCCGCTGCCCGGGACGGGGTTCTACGAGCGGGTGCGCGAGCGCCGCCAGCGAGGTGAGTGGCACAAGGTTCGCCACAACAGGCTGCTGTTCAACACCGACTTCTCCGAGTTCAAGCTCCGCGCTGCGATCCTGAAGGGCGCCATCCAACACAAGCTGAACCAGCTGCACCTCCGACCGGCCGCCAGGGCTTTCGAGCTCGCCACGGATCCAGTGCTACGCGTCCTTCGGTAGCGGTCGCGATGGCGGCGCTGGTCGCGCTCGCAGGCTGCGCGCAATCCGCGCCGGCGACCGCGAATCACGCTTACCCGGCGACTGGCCTCGTGCTTCTTTCCCTGGCCGACGGCTCACCGCGCGCCTCCGCCTCGATCGGAACCGACCCCGTCGCGGTGATCGTGTCCGAGGACGGCGCCACCGCGTACATGGCAGACAGCTCGCCCGGCGACGTCTACGCCGTCAGGGTGCCGGCGCTCACCGTGGCCTGGAAGCAGCATCTCGGTGGAGCTCCGTTCGGCCTCCTCCTGGATGGGACGCGCCTGTTGGTGAGCCTCTTCAGCGGCGCCGCCGTCGTGGAGCTCGATCCAAATACGGGCATCGTGATGGGCACCCATTCGGTCGCCCAGGGACCGGCGTGCCTGGGTTTCGCGCCTGACGGCCGGGTCGTGGTCGCCGGAACCAGCGGACTGGTGACCTACCTCGACGGGCCTTCGATACCGGCGGGCAAGGGTTACGGGATCGCGATGGCCGGCAAGCAGATCTGGACGGCTGAATACAAGAACGCGGAGCTCGTGCGCGCAGGCGATGATCGCCGGGTGCCGCTGCCGCTTCGGGTTTTCCCCTTCTGGCTGGCGCCGGGGGGTGTGGGCACGCTGCTGATCGCTGCGGAGGGTGCCCACGAGGACAGCGATCCAGGGGCGGTCTTCTCGTTCGACCCCGCGACCGGAGCCTTTACAACGCTGGCCGTGCCGGGCGACCCTGACCAGGTGGTTCAATCCGGGCCGAAGGTGCTGGTCGCGGCGCATGGTGATCGGCAAGTGCTCGCGATCCAGGGTGGAACGACGACTGTTTGGGCCTCGGGTGCGGCGGCTGTCGCCATCGCGCCTGACGCGCCCCTCAATGTGCTGGTGGTGGCGGTGAACGCTCATGAGTGAGGCCTGGGCCAGCGTCTTCCGGGTCTTAGTCGGCCTCTTCTGGCTCTACTTTGCGAGTCAGAAGTGGCAGGGTGTGGGTTGGATGCGAGGTCTGATCCAATCGTCGGGGCCGGCCAACCCGATACCGGGTCTGCACGAATTTCTGATCCAGGTGGTGGCGCCCAACTGGTTCGTATTTGCGGTCGCTCAAGGGGTCGGGGAAACCGCGGTCGGAATCCTGTTGATCTTTGGACTCGCAACGCGATGGGCCGGCATCGCCGGGTTCTTGCTCGCGGTGAACCTGGCGTTGGTGGTCGCATTCGAGCTCACCGACCCCGGGCTTCGGTGGCTCTACTACCTCGCTGTCCTGGTGAACGCGCAGGTCATCGTCTCGGGGGCGGGCCCATATGCCCTGGCGCGTTTCGGTTGGGTGCCCAGCTTCCTCCGCTGAGCACAGAATCTGGCCATGCGGCCGCCCTGGATCTTGCTGCCCGTCGTCGGTCCCATCCGGATCAGCACGGTCCTGGCCGGCCTGGTGATGTTGGTGGTGATCATCTGGCGGCGGCGGGCTCCTTTGTCTGCGCTGGTCGCCGTCATGGCCTGGGCGTCGGCCTACGAAATCCTGTACTCGGCCACGGGCACCGCCATCCACGGGTGGCCTGCCGCGAACTTCGTCTGGATGACGGCGGCGGTCGGCGGATGGGTCGTTCTGGGCCAGGTCGTCGGCATCGTGCCCAATCGATGGTTGTTGCTGGCAATGGCGTTGGTTTGGGTGATCTGGATTCTGAGTGGCTTCAACTCAAACGCACCGTCGGTGGCGGTGACGCGCGGCTTCCCAAATGGCTTCAGCGATTCCAGCGAAATACTCAACGAGCTGAGCAAGACCCTCCTCGCACTCGCTTATCTGATGGGTGCCCTCGGTTCCCCAAAACATGCGACGCGGACGGCGGTTACGCTAGACGGCGATGAGCGTGGACGCGGAGGGTTACGGGTTCCCTGAGCACCAGCGGACGATCGCGCGGTTGATGGACGATGTCCGGGTCCTGTCACCCGCCGGTGTGGAGAGGGTGGCACTGGGCTGGGACGAGCACGTTGGCGCCAGGGGCATACACGCTTTCGAAGAGGCGGAGAAGGCGGCGACCCACGCGATCGAGCAGGCCGACCGGGGCGCCGCCTGGGACCTGGTGAGGAGCTCGCTGTTCGGGCTGACCGAATCGGGCGACGCCCTGGTGTCCTGGAAGGCGGAGCACGGGGAGATCGGGCACAAGGCGGAGAGAGCCGCGTTCGCCGCGGCGCTGGGCCTCGTCGCCGGCAACCTGATCACCAAGGAGCAGGCGACCACTCTCACGCGACCGCTTTCCGAAGCTCTTCCGTGGCTCGTCTCGGAATAGGGCGGCAAGGACCATTAACCGGCTGCCCTGAGCGTTAGTGTGGGCAGCGCCATGAGCGCACCAGGCGCGCCCGACGCAACGCTGGTTCTGAGGGACGGTTCGACCGTTGCCGTGCGGCCGATCGAGGCCCGCGACGAGGCCGCTCTCGCCGACTTCTACGGAAAGCTGTCGCCCGAATCCCGGGCCTTTCGGTTCTTCGCGAGCACGACGGACGTGCGCGAGATCGCCAAGCGTCTGGCCATCTCCGACTTCGAGTCGCAGTTCGGACTCGCCGCCCTGGCCGGAAACGAGCTGGTCGGTCACGCCGTGTACATCGTCACCGCCGGCACAAGGGCGGAGATGGGACTTGCGATCGCGGACGGATACCAGGGCCGGGGGCTGGGCATCCTCCTCCTCGGGCGCCTCGCGGAGGCGGCGTCCCACGCGGGGATCGACGTGTTCACGGCGGTGGTCAAGGCCGACAACCACCGTATGCTCGACCTTCTGCGCGACAGCGGCTTTCCGCTCTGGCTGCGCTCGGAACCCGGCGAGGTCCATGCCGACTTTCCGACAGAGCTGAGCGCCGAAGCGCGCCAGAACTTCGAGCGGCGCGACGCGCTGGCGGCGCTGGCGGCGGTGAATCGCTTCCTGGCTCCCCATTCCGTGGCCGTGATCGGCGACTCCCTCGACCCGGAGACGACCGGCGGCACGATCCTGCGCCACCTTCTCAGTTCCGGTTTCGCGGGCCACGTCTACCCGGTTAACGGAACCGGGGAGCCGGTCGGCGGGGGCAAGGCATACAGGTCGGTCCGGGACATACCGGAGCCGGTCGAGATGGCCGTGATCACGGTTCCGGCCATCGCCGCGGTCGACGTGGCCGGCGAATGCGGGCAGAAGGGCGTGCGGGCCCTGGTCATGACCACGGGTGGGTTCGCTGAATCGGGGCCTGAGGGGACGGAGCTTCAGAACCGGCTGCTCGAGGTCTGCAGGCAGGCCGGGATGCGCCTGGTGGGTCCCAACTGCATGGGAGTGCTGAACACGTCGCCGCAGGTCCGCCTCAATGCCAGCCTGGTGCCGGAGCTTCCGCTCCGGGGCAGGATCGGTTTTCTCTCGCAGAGCGGCAGCCTCGGGCTGGCTGTGATGGAGCATGCGCGGGCGGTCGGCTCGGGTTTCTCGGCATTCGTGTCCGTCGGCAACAACGCCGACGTCTCGGGCAACGACCTGCTGCAGTACTGGGAGGCCGACCCGCATACCTCGGTCATCCTGCTGTACCTCGAGTCCTTCGGCAATCCGCGTCGCTTCGCGCGGCTCGCGCGCCGCATCGGGCGGCACAAGCCGATCGTCGCCGTGAAAGCGGGACGCACGGGCGC
>JBGPOC010000197.1:0-4927 GCA_041487825.1 Candidatus Dormibacteraceae bacterium
AGGGCCGCAACAAGTTTCGCCCGCCTGTCCGTGTCAGCGGCGTCGGCGCCGGCAGCCTTCAGGCCTCCGCTCCCGCCGCGCAGCGCACCCTCTCGCAGGCCCGCGTCGGCGGCGACCAGGCCACCGTCCGCGCGGTCGAGATGTCGCTCGGCGCGCGCAACCAGATCGTCAAGAGCCGCGGCGGACGCATGGTCGTCCAGTCCACCGACCCCTCGATTCCGCTCGACCGGGTGCCCTACTTCACCAAAGACCTTGTGCGCCTGGCGGTGGTCGGCGCGGCCATGCTCGTCCTCCTCGCCGCGGGCTCGATCGCGGTGCCCCTGGTCATCAAATAGAGCCCGACGAAATTCGCGGCTAGAGCGTGGACACCTTCAGTTCCGAAGGCTAGAGTTGCCGCGTGTCGGTCACCACGGGCGAACCCGTCGATACACAGCCGAAGCACCCGCACGCTCGCAGGTCGGGTATCGAACCGCACATGCATCCGGTCAATCGGCGCCACCACGACGAGGCCACGTTCGGCGAGATGCTCGCCGACAAGATCTCGGCTGGCATCGGCTCGTGGACGTTCCTCATCGTTCAGACCATCGCGGTGCTCGTCTGGCTGGTCGGCAACCTCATCCTCTTTTTCCATTTCGATCCCAAGCCCTTCATCCTCCTGAACCTCCTGTTCTCGATCCAGGCCGCGTACACCGGACCCGTGCTCCTGCTCGCGGGCAACCGGCAGGCACAGAAGGACCGGCTCACCCTCGAGCACGCGGCAGCGGAGGCTGACAAGGCCGACCGTCAGAACGTGCAGATCCTCAAAGCGATCGAGAAGAACACCGAGGTGACGCTTCAGATCCTCCGCCACGTCGAGTCACTGGTCACCGACCACATAGCCGAATCCAAGGGCTGAGCCGCCCGAGGGGCCTGGGGGCCGCTCACGCGGTCGCGGATACACTCATTTCATGCGGGTGATCCTGTTCACGGGCAAGGGCGGAGTCGGCAAGACCTCCGTGGCCGCGGCCACCGCCGTCCAATGCGCCCGGGCCGGCTACCGCACGGTGGTCATGAGCACGGACCCTGCCCATTCGCTGGGCGACTCGTTCGACATCGAACTGGGGGCAGATCTCACGCCCATCTCGAAGAATCTCTGGGCCCACGAGGTCTCGTCGCTGCACGAGATGCAACGCCACTGGGCCAAGCTCCATGAGTACGCGGTGGAGGTCTTCTCGACCCAGGGTCTGGACGAGGTCGTGGCGGAAGAGGTGGCCAACCCGCCGGGGATGGACGAGATCGCTTCACTGATGTGGATCAAGCACTACGCGCAGCGCGATGAGCACGACGTCCTGATCGTCGACTGCGCTCCGACCGGCGAGACCTTGCAACTCCTCACGTTTCCGGACGCCGCGAAATGGTGGCTCGACAAGATCTACCCGTGGCAGCGGCGCGCAATGCGAGTGGCGCGTCCCGTGCTGCAGCCGATGATGGGGATCCCCCTTCCGTCCGATGAGATCTACGCGTCACTCAAAGACCTGCTCCTGGATCTCGGTGGCATGCGCAAGGTGCTCACGGACCCCGCGGTCACGACGGTACGCATCGTTCTCAACCTCGAGAAGATGGTGGTCAAAGAAGCCAAGCGCGCATTCAGCTACCTGAGCCTGTTCGGGTACGTGACCGACGCGGTCATCGTGAACCGACTCCTGCCAAGCGAGGTCCACGACGAACTGTTCAAGAAATGGCAGGCCATACACAAGCGATACGAGGTCGAGGTCGAGCAGTCCTTTGCGGGAATCCCGATCCTGAATGTGCCGCTCTTCGACCAGGAGGTGGTCGGAGAAGAGATGCTCCTGCGCATGGCGAAGGCGACCTACGGCGACCGCGATCCCGCGGAGCATTTCGCCACTTCGAGCCCGCAGCGGATCGACAAAGACGGGCCGGACTATGTCCTCACGCTCAAGGTGCCGTTCGTCGACCGGTCCGCCGTCGATCTGAGCCGCCACAACGGGGAGCTCTACGTCACGGTCGGCAACTACAGGCGCGAGATCTCGCTTCCGCGTGTGCTGGCGAACCGGGACACCGCCGGGGCGACCGTCCAGGACGGAGAGCTGCGCGTGCGGTTTGCACGCAGGGCTGAGGCCCTCGACGCTGGCCACACAAAGGGAAAGGGGCAGCGATGACGCGCGACGGTGAGCACCTGATCGAGCTGATCAACGAGCTCGGCTCGCGAGTCACCCACGTGGTGTCGGACATGGTTCCGCCGGCGGCCCAGGTCCACCTGCTCAACGCCCAGCGCGAGTTGATCACGGCGCTCATGCTCATCTACGAGCACCGGGTCAACGCCGCGCCGCCCGGGCGGACCGGGCGGGGAGCGAAGTCGTCGACGCGGACGGCGCGCCGCCAAGCTCCCCGACGCGTGAGCAAGATCCCGATCGAGTGAGCGCGTTCGTCGCGTTCGTCCTTGCGGCGCTGCTACTGGTGCCCGCCATCCTGGTGGCGATCCCTGTCCACGAGATGGGCCACGCGGCGGCAGCATATTTGCAGGGCGACCGTTCCGTGCGGTACTTCGGCTACTTCAGCCTGGACCCTCGCCGGTTCCTGGATCCCCTGGGGGCGATCGCGGTGTTCATCGCCCTCGTCGGGTGGGGAAGGCGCGTCCCGGTCCAGCCGAACCGGATCAGCTCGATGCGCCAGCGCCTCGTGCACGAGCTTGGCGGGCCCGCGGCGAATCTCCTGGTCGCTGTCGCGCTCGGCCTCGTTTGGCGGGCGCTCAGTGCCATCGGCATGCAGAGCACGCTGACGCTGACGCCGGGGCTGGTCGGGGCCGCGCTTTACGCGATCGTCTTCCTCAACCTGTCGATCTTCGCGTTTCAGCTGCTCCCGATTCCAGGCCTTGACGGTTGGGACGTGGTCGAGACCCTGTTTCGCAGCCGGAATCCACGCTTCTTCTTCGATGTGTCGGTCCGCAGGCGTGAGATCTGGGTGGGGGCCGTCATCATCCTCTTTCTCTTCCAGATCTTCCAGGGCGCGAACCTCCTCGCCCTGGTCATGTCCCCGTTCTACACCCCGGCGAGCCTAATCTCATTGGGTCAATGCAGCGGCTACGCAATCCCAGGCCTGGCGGGCCTTCAGCCTTGCCTGCCGTGGGGACGCTGATCAACCAGCCGGCATATTCGGCCCTCGTGGCCGACTTTGGACGCGCCAGGGTGGTCGCCGCCCTCCAGGCGCAGGTCGCCGCGGAGAGGAACGCGACCGTTGCCACCGTCGCCGAGCGCCTGAGCAAAGTGGAGGCGCGCCTTCGCACGGTATTGGCGCCCAGGCTGCGCCGCGTCATCAACGCCAGCGGCGTGATCCTCCACACCAACCTCGGCCGTGCGCCACTCTCTCGCGCGGCCGTCGAAGCCGTGGCCGCCACGGCCGGGAGCTACAGCAACCTCGAGCTCGACCTCGACACCGGCCGTCGTGGCGAACGCTCGGCGCTGGTGTCCGGGTTGCTAACCGACCTTTTCGGCTGCGCGGAAGCGCTGGTGGTCAACAACAACGCGGCGGCACTGCTCCTGACCCTGACCGTGCTGTGCAAGGGTCGCGAGGTGGTGGTGTCCCGAGGCCAGCTCGTGGAGATCGGCGGCTCGTTCCGCATGCCCGACGTGATGCGCCTGTCCGGAGCGCGAATGGTCGAGGTCGGGACGACCAACCGCACCCGTGCGGACGATTTCGAGCAAGCGGTGACGGCGAGAACGGCCGCGCTGCTGCGTGTGCACACATCGAACTTTCGCGTCTCGGGCTTCACGGAAGCGACGTCGCTGGAGGACATGGCCACCGTCGCTCGCGGGCATCAGGTGTTGCTGCTCGACGACCTCGGCAGCGGCGCCACTGAGGCGATCGCGGACGAGCCCACGATCGCGGAATCGCTTCGACATTGCGACCTGGTCACGTTCTCGGGCGACAAGCTGATCGGCGGACCGCAGGCGGGCATTGTGCTCGCAGCCACGCCGGTCGGCGCTGCGGCGGTCCGCAAGATGGCCCGGCACCCGCTCGCCCGTGCGGTGCGGATCGACAAGCTCACGCTGGCAGCGCTTGAGGCGACGCTCAGGCAGCGTCTCACCGGCCGCCTCGATGAGATCCCGCTAGATCGAATGCTGCGAGTGGCCCCCGAGGAGGTGCGCCGGCGCGCGGCCCTGTGGTCCGTGAAGCTCGAGGAGAGGGGCGTGCGGTGCCGCCTGGTCGCCGGTGAGTCGGCGGTCGGGGGTGGCTCCGTGCCGGGCTACGCCCTGCCCACGACGCTGGTCGCCCTCGAGGGTCGCGCCTCGCGCCTGGCGGCTGCTCTACGGAAGGGCGATCCTCCGGTGATCGCACGCATCGAGCAGGACGCGTGCTGCCTCGACCCGCGGACAGTGTTGAGGGGCGAGGACGAAGCCTTGATCGACGCCGTGGAGGTGGCCGCGAGGAGCGCCCAGCGGTGAGCGCCCCGTCGTACGTCGTCGGCACCGCCGGGCACATCGACCATGGCAAGTCCACCCTCATCACGGCGCTGACCGGCATCGACCCAGACCGTCTGGCCGAGGAGAAGCGCCGAGGCATGACGATCGATCTCGGGTTCGCGCACATGCTCCTGCCGAGCGGTCGCGAGATCGGAATCGTCGACGTGCCCGGGCATGCACGGTTCATGCGCAACATGCTCGCCGGCACGCACGGGCTCGATGCCGTGATCCTCGTGGTGGCGGCGGACGAGGGCGTGATGCCGCAGACGCGGGAGCACCTTGACATCGTCGATCTCCTCGAAGTCCGCCAGGGCATCGTCGTGCTGTCGAAGGCCGACCTCGTCGACGACGCCTGGCTGGAGCTGGCCGCGGCGGAGGTACGCGAGACGATCGAGGGGACGGCGCTGGCAGGGGCGGCGGTGCTGCCGGTGTCGGCTGTCACCGGCCGCGGCCTCGACGAGCTGCGC
>JBGPOC010000198.1:0-4910 GCA_041487825.1 Candidatus Dormibacteraceae bacterium
CAACGACGGAGATGGGCCGCATGGGCGTCGAAGCTCCGTCAATCCATCCTCCGGCGGACTGCTTACTCCCGTCGATTTCTTCACCGGCGTGCGCAAGGGCGTCAAGTCGAGACTTCCGGAAGAGCTGCGTGGTTGGGAGACGGTTCGCGGGCACAGCCGGCTGCTCAAGCTCCATTTCGGTCGGCGCGAATTCCATTACGAGGCCTGGCATCACACCGGCGCCGGCAAGCTGGAGCTCGGGCTGCACTTCGAGGGAACGACCGAGCTCAACCAGCAGGCCTTCGACTTTTTCCGGCCGCGAATGGTCGAGATCAAGGCGAACCTGCCGCGGGCGGAGCTCGAGCCGTGGGACCGTGGGTGGTCGCGGCTGTATGAGACCATGCCGGCGCCGCAGCTGGACGACCTCGTCATGCGAACCGCGATCGAACGTCTCGCCGCTTACATCACCACGCTGCAGCCGCTGGTGGCGGTCTTCTTGAAGGACCGAGAGGAGGAGTAGGAGCGCAAGTGGACCCGCTTGAAGCCCGCAACCTCATCCCCATCACTGACCACTACATCCACATGAACCATGCGAGCGTGTCGCCGATGTCGCAGCGCGGCCGCGCCGCCATCGAGCAGGTGGTGGAGGCTTCGCTGAACCAGCCGTACCGCGACGAGTGGGCCCAGGACGAGGCTGACCGTGTGCGCGACCTGGTGGCCGCGCTTATCAACGGGGTGCCGGACTCCGTGGCGCTCACCCGAAGCACCGCTCACGGCTTATCGCTCCTGGCGCAGGGCCTGGACTGGAAAGCCGGGGAGAACGTCGTCGGGGCCGCCGGCGAGTACCCAGCGAATGTTTACCCGTGGATGGCGCTGGCCGAGCGCGGTGTCGAATTCCGTCAGGCCAAAGCGGCGGAAGGGCGCATCACCGTCGAGTCCGTGCTGTCGCTGGTCGACGCCCGCACGCGCGTGGTCGCGGTGTCGCACGTCGAGTTCTGGAACGGATTCCGGGTCGACATCGAGAGCATCGGCGCGGAGTGCCGGCGCCGCGGAATCATCCTCGCGGTCGACGTGATGCAGAGCGCGGGAGCGCTGCGACTCGACGTGGGCAGGATGCCGATCGACTTCTGCGCGGCCGGCGCCGGCAAATGGCTGATGGGTCCTCCGGGCATCGGCTTCTGCTACTGCGTGCCGCAGCTGCTGGAGCGCCTGCGGCCGGCCGTGGTCGGGATGTGCTCGGTGGTGGGATACGACCGGTACTTCGAATACGACCTGACATTCGCACCCACCGCCCGTCGTTTCGAGGAGTCGGTCATCTCCCTTCTCGACACCGCCGCATTCGGAGCCGCGCTCGAGCTTCTCCTCGAGGTCGGTGCTGACGTCATCGAGAACCGGGTGCTCGACCTGGCGGCACGACTGGCGGACGGGCTGGCGCAGAGCGGCTACGAGCTCGTCGAGCCATGGCCGCGCGCCCGCGCTGAGTCCTCGGGGATCGTCTCGTTCCGCAAGCCCGGCGCGAACGCAAAGGAGGTGCTGCGCGATCTGGCCGCCGCGCACGTGATCGCACGCACGCACCGCGACTTCGTGCGGCTCTCTCCGCACTTCTACAACACTGAGGAGGAGGTGGATCGCGTGCTGGACGTGCTGGCCCCCAGGAGCGTCGCCCGATGAAGCCGGTCGAGGTCACCGAGGCGATCGAGGTCTATATGGAAAGCCTCCTGCCCAAGCGCGACCCCGTGCTCGCGCGGATGGAGGACGAGGCTCATCGCGAAGGCATTCCAATCGTCGACGCGCACGAGGGCACCCTGCTCAGCCTGCTCGTCCGGCTGTCAGGCGCCAAGCGGGTGCTCGAGCTCGGTGCGGCGACGGGCTACAGCGGCATCTGGCTTTTGCGTGGCACTGACGGCGGCATGCTCACGACATTCGAGGTCGACGGCAAACGTGCCGCGCGGGCGCGCGCCAACTTCGCCGAGGCCGGCCTCGGCAAGCAGGCCATGATCCTCGAGGAGGATGCGGTCCGAGGGCTGGAGAAGCTGCAGGGGCGGTTTGACGCGTGCTTCATCGACCTGCTCAACTCGTTCCCTTCAGAGGAGGTGACCCGCCGCGTGGTGGAGCTGTGCGTCGAGCGGCTCGACGGCGGAGCCTTGCTGATGGCGGACAACGCGCTTCGCCAGGGCGAGGTGGTCAAGCCCAAGAACCAGCAGGCGCGCAACGTCGCGTTCTACAACGAACTGGTCGCCAGCCACCCGCGGCTGGAGAGCGTGGTGATCCCGATCCGAGACGGCCTATCGGTGGCGCGGGTCAAGGACTGACCGGCCGTGTCCCCTCTTGCGTCTCGCTGGCGTGGCCGGGTTGGCCGGGGTTCCCCCGGCCATGACTTTGTCCTCTTTACCACCACGCGTCGCGTGGAGAAACTAATCCGGAAACAAATCCCATCGATATACCGGAAAGAGAGCGCCGGCCCTTTAGTTGGTGAAGCTTGATCCTTACCTGGTGAAATCAGGGCCGGGTCGCCTGCGGCAAAGCCGCACGCGCGATGAGAGAAAACCATCCGGGTTTTCTCTCATATTTTCGGTCCTCTAGCGTTGCAAGGTTGGCCGGGGTCCCCCCGGCCATGACTTTGTCTCTGACGCCTCTAGGCGTGATATGGAGAAACCAATCCTTAAACAAATCCCATCGATATACCGGAGGGAGAGCAGGCGCGCGCGAAGCGCCCGCCGATGAGGGGAACCATCCGGGTTCCCTCTCATACCTTCGCTTCGTCTCCCTCGATCCAATAGCTACCGTCGGCAGCGTGCTCCTTCTTCCAGATCGGGACAGACTCCTTGAGACGGTCGATGCCCCACTTGCACGCCGCGATCGCCTCTGCGCGGTGCGGGCTCGACACCGATACCACCACCGAAGGCTCGCCGATCTCCAGGAGCCCGGTCCGATGCGCCATGGCGACTCGCGCTTCCGGCCAGCGCTCCTCGATCTCGCCCGCGATCTTCCGCATCTGGCTGGTGGCCATCTCCGCGTAGGCCTCGTATTCGAGGTGGGTCACCGAGCGGCCACGTGAGCTGTCGCGCACGATGCCCGTGAAAGTGCAGATCGCCCCGGCGCCCTTGTGCGCGACGGCCGTCTCCATGCGGCGCGCGTCCAGCGGCCGCGAGGTGAGCTCGAACAGCACGCCCGCTCCGTGCGCGCCACCGCTCACCGGCGGGATGAAGGCGACCTCGTCGCCGTCCGCCACGGGGGCGTCCCACTCAACGAACTCCTGGTTCAGCGCCGCGCGCACGGAGTTCCGATCTGGCTCCAGTGCCGGGTGGAGCCTCCGCATCGCTTCATAGACGTCGGACACGCTCGAGCCGGATCGAAGCTCGACGCTCTCGGCATCGGTGCCGGCCTGCTCGCGCAACCGGGCGAACAGCCTCGCGCGCACCGCGATCGCGACCGCCATCACTTCATCCTAGCCACACGCGTGATGCCCAGGCCCAGTTCACCTCGGCCGTCCCTTCGCGTTCCCATCGGACAGTCGCGTGGGGCTGCTACTTGGTCGCCAATTCGAGCTAGCTGGAGGGGATCCGCTGGGGTCCCCGCGACGAAGTCGCGGGAGGGCCTCCTCCCCCGCTTATGTACACATGTACCTCCTTGCCAGAGTCGAGCGCCCGCTCGACGGTGTTACGAGTCCCTTGGGAGGTGCCGTCCCAGAACGCGACCAGCACGTCGCAGGCGTCGATCAGGCGCTGGTTTCGCGCGGCCGACTTCGCCGCATCGGCCTGCTCGTCGAACGAGGCCGGGAGGACCTTGACCGGCATCCCTTTCGCGCGTGCGGCCCTGGTCGCCGCGGCATCGACGCCGCTCGCGCTGCCGGTGATGATCGAAGCCCCGTGGGGCAGCGCCTTGACGTACTCGCTTACGCGGTCGGGCTCCGAGAAATGCCGGCTCCCAACGATGGCCACCCTCATCGCCATCGGTCCGCCTCTCAGCCGGCGGTTGAAGCGCTCTTGCCGATGGAGTGGATGTTCTTCTCGAACATGCCGCGCAGCTTCCTCGCCTGCGTGTCGTAATCGGCGGGGTCGGGCCAGGCGCTGCGTGGATCCAGGACCTCGGGGGGCACGTCGGGAACGTGGTCCGGGATCTCCAGCCCGAACACCGGGTCGACATGAGACGGCAGCCCGTGCAGCTTCCCCTGGACGACGGCGCGCACGATGGCGCGCGTGTGCGCGATCGACATCCGCTGCCCGACGCCGTAGGGCCCGCCGACCCATCCGGTGTTCAGCATCCAGACCTCGGCGTGGTGGCGCTTGACCCGCTCGATCAGCATGTCCGCGTACCGCTCCGGTGGAAGGACGAGGAATGGCGACGCGAAACAGGTGCTGAAGATGGGCTCCGGTTCGGTCACTCCCCGCTCGGTCCCGGCCACCTTGGCGGTGTAACCCGACAGGAAGTAGTGGCGGATCTGCTTCTCGTCGAGGCGCGCCACGGGCGGAAGGACCCCGTACGCGTCGGCCGACAGGAAGATCACGTTGCTCGGATGCTTGCCCGTGCCCGACAGGACAGCGTTTGGGATGAGGTCGACCGGGTAGGCGGCCCGCGTGTTCTCGGTGTGCTCCTCGGAGTCATAGTCGGGGATCCGCGTGCGCGGGTCGTAGACGACGTTCTCCAGGATCGTTCCGAAGCTCTCGGTGGCGGCGAAGATCTCGGGCTCCGACTCCTTGCGTATCCGGATCGTCTTCGCGTAGCAGCCGCCCTCGAAGTTGAACACTCCCGAATCGCTCCAGCCGTGCTCGTCGTCGCCGATCAGGCGGCGCGACGGGTCGGCAGAGAGGGTCGTCTTGCCGGTTCCGCTCAGGCCGAAGAAGAGGGCGACATCAGACCCGCCACTGCTGACGTTCGCCGAGCAGTGCATCGGGAAGACGCCTTCCGCCGGCAGCAGGTAGTTGAGGACA
>JBGPOC010000199.1:0-4868 GCA_041487825.1 Candidatus Dormibacteraceae bacterium
CTCACGTGACCTGCTCCGCGGCGAGTCCCCCAAGTCATGAGACAGAAGTCCCTGGGCATCCTCGGAGTCGCCCTCCTCGTCGGCGGGGTCACCCTCGGCATCGCAACGGGAGTGGCCGCCGCCAACTCGACGGGCAATCGCGTCGCCTGGATCGGCCCTGGCGTTCACAGGCCTGGTCTGGGCGGATTCCCAAGGCACGCCGGCCCTGGACAGAATGGCCCGTTCGTCGGCGATCCCGGCCGGCGGGAGTTCCCCGGCCCAGGCGGCATGATGCCGGGACCCGCCGGCCCGCGCCCGTCGCCGTCGGGCTGAAGCTCTGCACCTCACTCCCCCATCTCGGTAGGGGGCGCTGCGAGCGCCCCCTGCCACCTCCCGGGTCTCCGGGATCGGTCAGGCGGCTTCGCGGGCCGAGAACGTCTCCCCAGCGCCGATCCGGCTATGTAGCCAGGCCAGCGGTTTCGGCGCCCACCAGTTGGCGCGGCCCAGGATGCGCATCACGGACGGAACGATCAGGATCCGCACGATCGTGGCGTCGACGGCGATGGCGATCGCCAGGCCCACGCCGATGGCCTTGATGATCACCACGTCGGCCATGCCGAAGGCGAGGAAGACCGCGCACATGATCGCGGCCGCGCCGGTGATCAACCGTCCGCTCTTCTCCAAACCCATTGCGACTCCCGCCTGGTTGTCGCCGGTGCGCTTGTACTCCTCCTGGATCCGGCTGATCAAGAGCACCTCGTAGTCCATCGACATCCCGAAAACGATGCTGAAGAGGATCACAGGGATGCTCGGGTCGATCGACTGCGGAGTGAACCCGAGGAAATGGCTCAGGTGGCCTTCCTGGAAGATGAAAACCATGGCTCCGAAAGAGGCCGAGATCGAGAACATGTTGGTCAGCACCGCCTTCAGTGGAAGCACGACCGAGCCTGTGAGTAGAAACAAGACGATGTACGTGACCGCGAGCACAGAGCCGACGGCGATCGGGGTCCGCTGCAGGATGTAGTTGACGATGTCGAGGTCGAACGCGGTCGAACCCGTCGCCATGACCTGGCCGTCCGGCACGCTCTCAGCGCGCACTCTGTTCACGATCGCGCGAGCCTCGTTGCTGGTGTACTGCTTATTGGTGACGACGTTCACCAGTGCGAGATGCTGTCCCGCCCCGAGGGTGAGCGCCTGCTGCAACGCGGGGGGCAGGTCCGCAGTCGGTCCGGAGTACAGCCGTTGATAGTCAGCGCGGCCGAGGCTGGGATCGACGACATTGACGATGCTCTCCACGCGCAGCACATCGGCCTGCCCGGCGAGACGCCGCGTCAGGTCGTAGAGCGCTCCGATGTGGTCGGCGGTGAGTGGGCTGCCGTCGGGGTAATAGACGGCGGCCTGGATGGTCGTCTGGTCCTGGCCGGGGAAGTCCTTGATGAGGGTGTCGTACCCCTGGCGCGCCTGGTTGTGCGGCGGCAGCTGGTCGACATCGCCGTTGGCCAGCCGGAGCTGAAGGAAAGGCGTGCCGGCAAGCAGCAGGACCGCAAGCGCCGGCACCAAGACCAACCACGGCCGCCGCATCACCCACAGCGCCATCGAATGCCACGCGCCCGTGCCGGCCGGCCTGCGCCCACCGAGGAAGGGAAGGCGCAGGCGGTCCACGTTGGGACCGATCACCGAAAGCAGCGCGGGCAGAAAGGTGAGGCCGTAGACCACGGCAAGGGCGACGACGATCGCCCCCGCCGCCCCCATCGAGGCGAGGAAGGTGCCCTGGTAGAAGAGCATGGCCGACAGGCCGACAGCGACGGTCACACCTGAAAAAGTGATGGCCCGCCCTGCGGTCGACATCGCGGTCGCAATGGCGTCCTCCCGCGAGGCTCCGGCGCCGAGCTCATCGCGGAAGCGGTTCACGATGAAGAGCGAGTAATCGATCGCCACTCCCAGACCGATCAACGTGACAACGTTGATCGCGTACTGCGACACGTCGGTGAAGCGGGAAAGGAAGAGCGTGCCGCCGATACCGCCGACGATCGCCAGCACTCCGACGCTGATGGGCAGAAGAGCCGCAACCATCGATGCGAAGATCAGCACCAAGAGGAGCAGGGTGATGGGAAGCGCCACGTACTCGGCGCGCCGAAGGTCCTGCTCCAGGGTGTCGTTGAACGCGAGGTTGATCGGCACCTGGCCTGTGGCGACCACCTTCAGTGCTCCGGGATGGACCCCGTCGACCAGCTCGGAGATGTAACCCTGGGCGGTGGCGGAGCTGTCCCGCAGGCGCACGATGACGAGGGCCTCGTGCGAGTCCCTCGAGACGTAGTTCGCCTGCGCGATCGCCGCCACGTTGTACGGCGTCTCGACCCCGCTGACGCGGGAGTCTGCCTGCAGAGAGGTCAGCGCCTGCTCGACGCCGGACTGGAACGCCGGGTCGGTGGCGGCGAGCGTGTCGCTGCTGAATATGAGCTCGAAGCTGGAACCGGTCACGACCCGCGTCGGCTGAATCTCTTTTGCAATCAGCTTGGCGGCCTGGCCGGCGGGCAGGTTGGCCCCAAATCCTCCGTTGCCCGCCAGGGTGCCCCCGCTGAGGACGCCGGCGACGGACAGACCCAGCAGCGCCGCCGACAAGACCAGCACCGCCCAGCGCCACTGATAGACAAAACGTCCCCAGCGATCGAACATCCGCATCACGATACAGGCCCGCGTAACGGGCCGGTTCGGATCAGATCGAGGCTATGAGAGCTTCCACTGAATGCTCTGGAGAATCGGAGCCGCCTCGGCGATGAAGGCCTTCATGTTCGACTGGCTGGTCAGCAACAAGACGACGTAATACACGCTGCCGTCGGCGTTCGCTCCGGCGAAAAGCGGCGCCCCAGCCTGGATGCTCTGGCCGCCCGAGGAGAGCGTGAAGCAAAGCTCCCAGAAGATTCCGGACGCGCCGTCGAGCGAGCCGTTTGTGGTCTTGCTCCCGGCACAGGTCTTCGTGTCCGGGTATTTGCCGATGAAGAACTTGTCGATCGTGTCCTTGTTCTGCTGCGCGGTCTGAGTCGGGCTGGACGGTCCGCTGCCGACGCTCACCGAGCCGTTGCCGTTCGGGTTGGTGATCGTGATGGTCTCGCTGTCCTGACTCTGCACGGTCCAGCCCGAGGGCAGCGTGAACGTCTCACCCTGGTTCGATGCGGTGCCGCTTGACGTGGTGGCCGGTGTGGGAGTGGTCACCGGGCTTGGCGTGCCGGCCGGGCTGGGGCTGGGCAGGATGCCCGACGCGCTGTCGTGATTATTGGCCCGGGCGCCAAGCAGCGCGATCCCGGTCCCGATGCCCACCATCACCAGCACAAGAACGACGACCGCCGCGATGATGAGCGTCCACGGCGTGCGATGCACCGGAGGCTGGGGGCCGACCGCGCTTGGAGAGTAGTACGGGCTCTGGTATCCGGCCGGGGGCGGTGGAGGCGCCATGGGCGGGCCGGGCAGCGCCGTGGGAGGGGACGGCAGCCCGCCCGGGGGTCCCACGAACGGTGATGCGCCAGGCACCGCCAGCGGTGTCCCGCACGCCTGGCAGAACTGGTTGCCGTCCGGGTTCTGCGTGCCGCAGCGAGCGCAGATCAAGGCCATCTATGCCCCTCCCGACGGCGTTGAGGCTGTGTCCTTGCGAGGCCGCCTGTTTCGTTTGATGGCGTTCGGGGCGGCGGTCAGCGCCATGCCGCAGTTGGGGCAGAAGCCTGAAGCCACGATGTGCGTGTGGCAGCTGGGGCAGACCGTCTCCGCAAACCCCATGTGGGCGGCCTCCTCGAGCAATGCGTGATGCAGCAGGTAGCGGACGTAGATGAGCAGCGCCCCGACCACGACCGCCTGCCAGATTAGGATCGCGAGCGCGTTCACCGACGAATCCTTCAGGATCAGCGTGCCGGCGGAAAAGGCGATGTGTGCGATCACGGCCATAGCCACGCCACCGATCTCACGACCGCCGAGACGACCTCGGCGGTAACGCCAGATCGTCGCGACCACCATGCCCGTGGCGCTGCCCTGCAGCAGCGGCTGGAAGACCGCGAGCGTAGTGAGGTCGTAGATCCAGTTGCCGGGGGCCACATGGGCAGGCAGGGTTGTCAGCGCGCTCGAGAAACCGATCAGACCTTCGGCGAGGCTGAACCCAAGGCCGGCGGCCACGCCGAACACCAACCCGTCGACCGTCTCGGGAAAGTCCGCGCGGTTGGGCAGGAAGAACGCGGGCACCGCCTTCAGCAGCTCCTGGATGACGGGCATCAACAGCCCGACGATCAGCAGGGCGCCGATGCTGATGCCCGCGTGACCGAGTGGGTTGGCGTTGTAATCGAACGGGTTGTAGATGGCGCGGCCAAGGATCGTGACCACGATGCCGACGACGATTCCACCTCCCAGCGTGAAACCCAGGATGGTCGCAGGCTCGTCGCGATAGACCTGCGCCTCGTACAGGTAGATGAGGTAGAGGACCGGGACCAGGAACGCGGAGACGAGGATCGCGGCGGTGATCAGTCCGGCCAGGTACAACACCAGTACGGCCCCGAGGCCCGCAGTGAGAGCCCAACGGAACTCGTGGACCTTGTTATGCCCCAGGTGCGGGAACAGCGTGCTGATGACCGAGGGCTGCGCGACGTGCTCACCAGGGTGGGCTGCGTAGCGATGCTCACGCAGCTTGGCGTTACCGAATTCCTCCGTGGTGCCCTGGTGCGCTCCACAGCGCGTGCAGAAGACGCCATCAGGGACGTCGTGCGCGCAATGGTCACACTGCAACGGCTACCTCCAGCTCATTGATGCTGCAGGTGACCCGATGGTCATCGATGCAGCCGAGCGCGTTACAGGATAGGGGGTCTGCCAAGAATATGAGAGGGAACCCGGATGGTTCCCTCTCATCGCGC
>JBGPOC010000200.1:0-4836 GCA_041487825.1 Candidatus Dormibacteraceae bacterium
CGAACGCGCTCGTACCTGTGGTCGGCGTTGGCGGGATCTGCGAGGGCTTCGACGCCCCGGCCGGCGAGGAAGTCGACCACCTCTTCCCTCCACACGTGCAGCATCGGGCGCAAGAACACGCCTCGCCGGGCGGGCATGCCGCGCAGGCCTGCCAGCCCGCAACCTCGCATGAGATGCATCATCACGCCCTCGACCACGTCGTCCGCCGTGTGCGCAAGCGCGACGACCTGCGCACCCGCCTTCTCCCGAGCTCGCTCGAGGAACTCATAGCGGAGCGTGCGCGCGGCGGCCTGGACCGACCCGCGGGGCATGGCCACCTCCCGGCGCTCGACCACCAGCTCGACGCCAAGCCCGTCGCACAGGCGCGCCACATGCTCGGCGACGGCGGCGGATCCGGTCTGAAGGGCATGGTCGTAATGGGCGGCCACCACATCACGGCCTTCCTCGCAGGCGGCGACCAGCAAGGCAGTTGAATCGGGTCCTCCGGACACGGCCACCAGCACACGCTCGCCGGGCGGCAGGAGGCCGGATCGGCGCATGGCCTCGATCACTGGTGCAGACGATTCGGCGGGCAGCATGGTGGTGCCGGCTGGACTCGAACCAGCGACAACGCGATTATGAGTCGCGCGCTCTACCACCTGAGCTACGGCACCGCAGGACGCCGGCGCGCGCGCAGGGCGCACCCGTGGAGGAATCCTATCGCGCCGCCTGTGCCCGAGCCTTCAGCTTGCGCTTCTTGGTGCGGCGCTTCGCCAGCGCCACCCGCTTCCTCTTGTTCAAAGCTCTCCAAAGTGAATTCAGTAAGGCCCAACCTGCTCGCCGCTTGCGCGACGAAGGAGCCGGTTCATCCGGCTCCGGGTTGCTTCCATATGGTTGCGGAGGTCGGATTCGAACCGACGACCTTCGGGTTATGAGCCCGACGAGCTGCCGCTGCTCCACTCCGCGTGGCCAAGTATACCGCCGGCCTGCGGACCCACCAGGGCGGCGGAGGTCAGGGACCTGGCGTCGGCGAGGGTGTTGTCGGGGTCGGAGACGGCGGCGCGGTCACCAGGTAGAGGCGCTCGTTCTTGCGCGCGTAGCCGCTCAGGCGAGCCTGCTCCTCGTCGGCCGCGCCCGAGGTAACGGACTGGACATCCCTGCGGTAGCCGTTGTTCTCGGCGGCCAGGCGCGCATTCTGGCGATTGAGCTCAGCGACCTGCTGGCTGAGCTTGTGGCCGATGTAGGCCTCCTGGGCGAAGGCGTATGCAGTCCAGATGGCGAGGACCAGAACGACCGCCACCACGATGGTGCGGCGCACTCCGCGCGCGCTGCTGCGCACGCTGCCCGCGGCAACTACTGCTGTGCTGTGTCTCATGGTGGGTCGTTAGAAGGAATCCGCGTGGACGAGTGCCGACTATAGCAAACGTGCCCGCGGTTAGCTGCTGTCCCGCCAGCGCCTGGCCTGCTCCTCGGGATCGAGATCGCGGAAGCTCACGCCATCCTTGCGCAGCGAAGCCTCGGTGTCGGCAAAGCGCCGGCGAAAGCGCTGTCCGGCGACACGAAGGGCATCTTCCGGGTTGATCTTCAGCCGTCGAGCCAGCGATACGATGGCAAAAAGGAGATCGCCCATCTCATCGAAGGCCGCGCGCTCGTCCGCGGCCGTCGCCAGCTCACGCGCCTCTTCGGCGATGGCTTCGGCGGTCTCGACCGGAGACGCGAAATCGAACCCGACTCGTGCCGCGCGCTTCTGAAGGCCGAGTGCCCAGGCCAGCGCCGGCAGCGTGACCGGCACCCTGTCGACCACCGACTCAGCCTCGCGTCCGGCCTTGCGCGCCTCGTGCACCTTCTGGTGCTCCCAGTTGCGCAGGACCTCATCGGCATCCGCCACGGAAACCGAGCCGAAAACATGCGGGTGTCTCGCAACCATCTTGGCGGCCGCCGCCTCCGACACCTGGGCGACGTCAAACCGGGACTGTTCGGCCGCGATCTCGGCGTGCATCGCGACCTGCAGGAGGACGTCGCCCAGCTCTTCCATGATCTTGGCGTCGTCGCCGGAGTCGATTGCTTCAAGCAGCTCATACGTCTCCTCCAGCAGGTAAGGCCGCAGCGATTCGTGGGTCTGCTCGCGGTCCCAAGGGCATCCTCCCGGCGCCCTCAGCCGGGCGACGACCTCAAACAAAGCGGCGATGCCCGGTGAATACGGCCGTTCCGAGTCTTCCATCCGTCGTGATTCTGGCACGGAGAATCAGCCGCCAGGCAGGGCGGCGACACCATGCCCGGACTCATAGAGCTGGGCCATCTCGTCGAGAAGCGTCAGCAGGTCGCCCTGCCAGCCTTCGCCCTGCCTCCGCATCTTGATCCGGTTCGGCGCGATCACGATTCGTCCGGCCATGCGACGCGCCAGCTCCTCAACGTCCAGGTAGCGCTCGGGATCGACCCGGATGACGATGTCGTGACCTTCGGCCACAACGGCCTTCAGCCGCAATCGCTGGCCCATCAGCTTGATGCGCAGCGAGTACGCGAGGTTGTCGAGCTGCGCCGGCCCGGGGCCGTATCGATCTTTGAGCGAGCGCAGCACAGCCTCCAGCTCCTGCTCATCCTCGGTCCCGGCGAGCTGCCGGTACGCGCCCAGCCGCAGCTTCTCGTCGCGGATGTAGGAGCGCGGAATGAAATGGTCGAGCGGGAGGTCGAGGTTCATCTCGACCGTCGACAGCACATCGCCGACAGCCGTCTCTTCGGAACCGGATCGCATCTTCGCGACCGCGCTCTGGAGCATCTGCAGGTACATCTCGAATCCCACCGCCGCGATCGCGCCGTGCTGCTCGGTACCGAGCAGGTTGCCGGCTCCCCGGATCTCCAGGTCGCGAAGGGCGATCTTGAATCCCTGGCCCAGCTCATGCAGCCCGGAGATGACGTCCAGCCGCTTGTCGGCGCGCTCGGTGAGCGAGCGGCGCGGGTCGTACAGGAAGTACGCGTAGGCACGCCTGCCCGACCGCCCGACCCTCCCCCGCAGCTGGTACAGCTGAGCCAGTCCGAAACGGTCGGAGCGTTCGACGATGATCGTGTTGACGTTCGGAATGTCGAGGCCGGACTCGATGATGGTGGTGCACACGAGGACGTCGAACTTCGCCGATTCGAAGTCGACCATCACATCCGCCAATTGATTCTCTTCCATCTGGCCGTGACCGACGATCACGCGCGCGTTCGGCACCAGCTCGCGAACGCGTGTGGCCGCCTTCTCGATCGTGCGGACGCGGTTGTGGACGTAGTAGACCTGGCCCCCGCGTTGCAGCTCACGAGTGATCGCATCCTTCACCAGGGCGTCGTCATCAGCGGTGACATAGGTCTTAATCGGTTGACGCTCCTCTGGTGGTGTCTGGATCACGCTCATGTCGCGGATCCCACCGACCGCCATATGCAGCGTTCGCGGTATCGGGGTTGCCGACAGCGACAGCACATCGAGCTGCGTCCGCAGCTTCTTCAACCTCTCTTTCTGCATCACGCCGAATCGATGCTCCTCGTCGACGATCAGCAGCCCGAGGCGCTTGAAGCGAACATCGCGCTGCAGGAGTCGATGAGTCCCGACGACGATGTCGACCTGGCCCGCCTTCAGGCCTTCGATCGTTCGCGCCTGCGTCTCGTCGTCCACGAAGCGCGAGAGCATCTCGACCGTGACCGGAAACTTGCTCAGCCTCTCGCGAAAGACGTGGAAGTGTTGCTGGGCCAGCACCGTAGTGGGGGCCAGGACGGCGACCTGCTTGCCGCTCATGGCCGCTTTGAACGCCGCGCGCAATGCGAGCTCCGTCTTCCCGAAACCGACATCGCCGCACAGCAGCCTGTCCATCGGCCGGTCCGACTCCATGTCCGCCTTGATCTCCGCCAGCGCGGCGACCTGGTCCGGGGTCTCCTCATAAGGAAAGGAAGCCTCGAGCTCCTGTTGCCATGCGGTGTCTGGCGCAAATGCGATTCCGGGCCTGGCCTCCCGAAGCGAATAGATCCGAAGCAGGTCCTCGGCCACGTCCTGGACCACCTTCCTGGCTCGTCCCCTCGCGCGTGTCCAGTCCCCCGTCCCGAGCCGGTGAAGGGTCGGCTGACCCTCCCCGCCCAGGTACTTCTGGATGCGGTCGAGGTTTTCGACTGGCACGAACAAACGGTCCCCTTCCGCGTACTCGAGCTCGAGGTATTCGCGGTGTGCGCCGTCCGTCTCGATCAGTCGCATTCCTTTGAAGCGGGCGACGCCGTGGTCGACGTGGACGACCAGCTCTTCGGGCGCGAACTCCAGGGTGAACTCGCGGGTCATGTCCTTGGCACGCGTGGCGCCCCGTCGGGCGCCGCGTCCCGATGCTCGCTGCAACCTGCCGAAGAGCTCGGCATCGGTGACGAGATGGAAACCGACCCCGGGGTGCGCGCACCCCGCCGCAATGTCGACATCCGCGCGCAGGAAGCCGGGATTGAGCTCCACGTCGAGGTCAAGGTCCACGTCGGTGGGCCGCGACCTGACCTTGCTTTCCTCAAGGAGGGCAGCCAGGCGCTCGGGCTGCTCGGTGGCGACCACGACGGTGGCCGAATCGGCAAGCCTGACCGCGTCGGCGAGGGCCCTGGGCCGGCCGACGAACGGGTCGACCTCGACCCAGCCCAGGTCCACGGCGCCGCCGTCGACCTCTCCCACGCTGACCTGGAGTCGGTGACGTCCCGAGGGCGCGTCAAGTCGATCGAGAGGGACGATCGGAAGCGTGAACCCCCGCGGCAGCTCGCCGCCACCAGCCTCGGCCGCGGCGAGCATCTCCGACTCTTCGATCAGCGAGCGGGCGTCCGCACGCTGGCGGTCGGCCTCGAAATCTAGCACGACGACGTTCG
>JBGPOC010000201.1:0-4810 GCA_041487825.1 Candidatus Dormibacteraceae bacterium
CGAGGCCATCGTGTAGGGCCCGCTGCCGACCGAAGTCGTGCCCAGGAAGTCGTGGGCAGTGTCGGTCGTGGCGGCATCGGCCGCGTCGCTCCCGCCATGTGCCATCAGCAGCTTGGAATTGATGATGCCGAGGGCCGGGTTGGTAACGATGAATGGGATTGCGGGGTTCGGTACCGAGGAGACGAGCACGAATGTGTAGTCGTCGGTCGCCTTCATCGAGGCGATGCCGTCCAGGAGGTAGACGGGGTTGTCGTGAAGGTTCAGGAGCCGATTGAACGTGAACTCGACGTCGTGCGCGTTCAGGGGCGTCCCGTCGGCGAACTTCACGTCCTTTCGGATCGTGAATGTGAATGTCTTGGCGTCTGGCGAGACCGTATAGGACTGGGCGACGAGCGGGATGGGTGTCGAGGAATCGCCCAGCTTGAAGGTGAGCAGACTGTCGTAGATCGCGTGGAAGAAGGGATCGGCATCGAAGTCGACGCCGCCCCGGCTGGGATCGGTGTCCTTGCTGAAGTCCCAGGTGTAAGCGTCGTCGACGACGAGCGTCTTGGCCGTCGTGCTGGTGGTCGAGTTGCTGCCACCCCCGCAGGCGGCTCCAAGGAGAACAGTAATGACGCTCAGAGTGGCTATAAAGAACCTATTTCGATGCATCTGAAGCCTGAACCTCCCCCACATCCGCGTCGGACAAATGATCTCGGCGAGAAATATCTAAACCGCGCCAATATACATTCTTCTGGTGAAAGAAGGCAGACCGGTCGGCGTTGTCTTAGCCTCCCTGCTGGCCGCCGCCGCCGAGGTCGATGCTGACGTGTTGGCGGTGCCGGTCATGGCGGGTGGCGCTGCGGACCCGATCCTCTCCGAGCTCGATCCTGCTGCGGCGGCGTTTGTCGCCTCTGGAGAGCACGGCGGCCGTCTCCACGAAGTCTTGCTATTGCCCTCCCGGGCCGGCGTAACCAGCCCACGCATCCTTCTTTATGGCCTCGGGGCTTCAGCCGACCTTGACGGCTCCCGGCTCCGCTTTGCGCACCAGGAGATGGTGCGGGTGGCGCGGGAGTACGGCTTCGGAAGGATCGCTGTGCTCAGGGCCGGCGTACTTCGCCCGGCGGATCTCGGTCCCGTCATCGAGGGCTGCGTGTCTGGTAGCTGGGACCGCCGGGCGCGGAGCACGGGTCGCCACCCGGCCCTTTTGACCGAACTCATCCTGGTCGGCTTCGGCGAGGCGCCTGGCGCAGAGCTTGATCTCGCCCGTCGACTTGGCGAGGCCACCGCCAGGGCTCGCGAATGGCAGAACACGCCGGCCAACGAGTTGGGCCCGGGTCGCCTCGAAACCATGGCTCGGGAGCTTGCGGGCCAGTTGGCGCTGGACTGCGAAATCCTCGGAGCCGAGGCGCTCACGGAAGGCGGTTACAACCTTCTGGCCGCGGTCGGCGCTGCCTCCGACGATGAGCCGCGGCTGATCAGGCTGAAATATCGGGGAGGCGCCGCCGACGGACCCAACTTGGCCCTGGTCGGCAAGGGCATCACGTTCGACAGCGGCGGTCTCTCACTGAAGTCCGAAGATGCCATGGTCAAGATGCGGGGCGACATGGGCGGGGCGGCTGCTGTCCTATCGGCGATACAGGTCATCGCCGAGAGCCGGCTGGCAATCAACGTGATGGCGGTGATCGCAGCCGCGGAGAACTTGCCCGGCCGCGGCGCCCAGCGACCCGGAGATGTTTGGACCAGCGCGTCGGGCAAGACCATCGAGGTGCTCAACACGGACGCTGAGGGGCGGCTTGTCCTGGCCGACGCCATGACCTACGCCATTCGATCGGGCGCCACGCATATCATCGACCTGGCAACCCTGACCGGCGACGCCCGCGCGGCCCTCGGTCACGCTGCCTCGGCGGCCGTCAGCAACGACGATGGGTTCTGGGAGCAGGTGGCCGCGGCGGGCGAGGCCGCTGGAGATCGGGTGTGGCGGCTGCCGATCTACCCTGACTTCCGTGAGCTGATCCAGAGCCAGAGCGCCGACCTCAAGAATGCTTACTACGGCGAGGCAGGGGTTATCACCGCCGCGATGTTCATCGGTGAGTTCGTCGAGGGGCGGCCGTGGGTCCACCTCGACATCGCCGGCAGCCACTGGAACGAGAACCAATCGCATCGCGACATCCCGCGCGGCCCCCTTGGGGCGGGGACTCGGCTCTGCTACCGGCTGGCCGAGTTGATGGCTGCCCAATCCACCGGGAGGGATACCGATGCCGGCAGCTGATGGCCTCGTCCCGGTCTTGATCGCGAGCTGGCTGGATCCTCGCCACGCGGCGCGAATCGCCGCGGCCGAGCCGGACCGGATCGAGCTGATATATGAGCCGGACCTGCTGCCGACGACCCGCTACGAAGCCGACCACCACGGGCCTCCGCGGCCGTTGTCCGATGAGCAGCGCCGGCAGTGGAGGGAGCACCTACGCCGGGCCGAGATTGCGTTCGAGTTCGACTGGGAGCGCCCGGAGGAGTTGCTCGAGCGGGCACCCCGGCTGCGATGGGTGCAGGCGACCAGCTCTGGGATCGGTCCGCTCATCGAGCACCTCGGCCTGGCCGGGTCGCCGCTCCTGATCACCAACGCTGCCGGAATTCACGCCCAGCCCTTGGCGGAGTTCGTCCTGCTCGCGGCCCTGTATTTCGCCAAGGAGATGCCGCGGATGAACACCTGGAAAGCCGACCGCCACTGGGAGCGTTTCTGCGGCGGGGAAGTCTTCGGATCGCGCATGATGCTGATCGGTCTCGGCCGAGTGGGATCGAGAATCGCCGAGTTGAGCTCGGCCATCGGCATCCAGGTGACCGGTCACCGAAGGACGCGCGGGGGACAGGCTCCTCCGGGGGTGCGCACGGTTGTCGATGCCGCCGGACTCGACGCCGCGCTTCCCGAAACCGACATCCTCGTCATCGCGGCGCCGGACACTCCGGAAACGACCAACCTGGTGGACCGCAGGCGGCTGTCCCTCCTACCGGCCCACGCCGTAATAGTGAACGTCGGCCGCGGTTCGCTCATCGATGAGCACGCAATGATCGAGATGCTCCAGGCCGGCCGTCTTCGCGGCGCCGCGCTCGACGTCTTCGCGAAAGAGCCGCTCCCCGCCGATAGCCCCCTGTGGGCAATGCCAAACGTCATCGTCTCTCCACATTCGGCGAGCACCGCGACACAAGAGAACGAGCGCCTTGTCGACCTCTTCATCGAGAACCTGCACCGGTATCTCGATGGACGCCCCCTCGTCAACGTGTTCGACCATGGACGGAAGTACTGAAATGCCGGAGAGGACCCGGCAACGGCTTGGGTCGGGCGGATAGGCTCCCGCGCTCGAGTGGTGACTTAGGCTGACCGGCCGTGTTACCTCATCCTGAGCTGGCTGATGCTTCGATAGGCGACCTCCGTCGGCGTCTTGACAGCGGCGAGTTGAGCGTGCGACGGCTCGCGGAAATGCACCTTGAGCGGATTGCCGCCATCGACCAGGTCGGCGCGAGTCTCCGCTCGGTCATCCAGCTCAACCCGGACTGGGAGGAAATCGCCGACCGGCTTGATCATGAGCGTCGCCAAAGCCGGGCGCGCGGACCGCTGCATGGCGTCCCCGTACTTGTCAAGGACAACATCGACACCGGCGACCGCATGCTCACAACCGCCGGCTCGCTCGCGCTCACTGGAGCACCGGCGCCCATCGATGCCCCGCTGGTAGCCCGCCTTAGGGCGGCCGGCATGCTTCTGCTCGGCAAGACCAACCTGAGCGAGTGGGCCAACTTCCGGTCGTCGCGATCGTCTGGAGGCTGGAGCGGGCGAGGCCGCCAGTGCCGCAATCCCCATGTCCACGCACTGTCCAGCCGTAAAAGTGCGATTCAAGATCTGACGAAATGCAGCAGGAATTCGCTAAATGGCGTAAACTGCACCCCAATGCTTAGCCGAACTGAGATGGTATGGCGCCATCTCCTCGTCTGCGCGTTTGACCTGGGGGTCCGGCGTAGCTCGCTCACTCAATTGAGCGAGGAGCTGAGCTTACCTGTGTCTACGATCCACAAGGCTCTCGAGCGGCCTCGAGCCATTGGAGCCGTGCGCGGCAGCGCCAGCGGTCTCCGCGTTCTAGATCCCAAGCGGCTCCTACAGCTTTGGGCCGCGCTACGCGACCTCAATGGTGACATCGTCTACGCGACCAAGGTCCCGATGGCCGTAAACGAGATTGAGGCTCGCCTTCCAATCTCAGCCATTCCTACCGCGTACACCGCATTCGTTCAGCACGAGGGACGCAATTTGGTCGCTGACTACGAGCAGGTGCTTGTTTACGCGGACGCGAATGAAGTCGAGCGGCGATTTCGGTCTCGGCACGGCCCGGCCAACCTGCTGGTTCTCGAGCCGGATCCTTTGCTGAGCCGGTATGGCAAAGTCGCGCCTCGCTGCCAGGTTTACGCGGACCTCTTCAACCTACCTACCTGGCAGGCCCAGCGATTCCTCGAGGCTCTGGACGGCAAATTGCTGCGCGATGTCGCCTGAGAGTCGGGCTAGGCCCAACGAGGATCACGTGCAGACGGTCATGCGGAGGTTTGTTCGGGAGTTCCCCGACGCCGTGCTTATTGGCGGCTGGGCCAGCTATCTGAGGGCCCGTGTTGCCAAGAGCCACGACATCGACATCATTGTCGACCACGCAACGTTGGCCAAACTAGGTGCAAAGTTCCAACTATCACCCAGCCACCACATCAGCGGTCAGAAGTTCGCAATTGAAGTAGAGGGCGTCGGGGTTGACGTGTACCCGGTGTACCAATCAAAGCTCGGCCGCAGGTTGCAGATTCC
>JBGPOC010000202.1:0-4791 GCA_041487825.1 Candidatus Dormibacteraceae bacterium
GTGTCGTCCGCCTTGGGATCGCCGACCTTCAGCGAGTCCACGGCGGGCACGAGGTCGCTGAGCAGCTTGTCGAAGATCTACGGTCCGGCGATCACCCGGGTGGCCGCCGTGCAGTCCTGTCCCGCGTTGAAGAATCCACCGATCTTGATGCCCTCGACGACGGCGTCCAGGTCGGCATCGTCGAACACGATCACCGGCGCCTTGCCCCCGAGCTCGAGGTGAACCCGCTTGAGCGTGGCTGCCGCTGCGCGCGCGACCTCCTTGCCGGTGGCGACGTCTCCGGTGAGTGACACCATCGCGACGCCCGGGTGGCGCACGATGCCCGCCCCGACAGGCTCACCGTCCCCGGTGATGACGTTGAGCACGCCCGCAGGAAGGATGTCCGCAGCGAGCTCCGCGAGCCGCAGGGCGGTGAGGGGCGTCCACTCCGACGGCTTCAACACCACGGTGTTGCCCGCCGCCAGGGCGGGGCCGATCTTCCAGGCCGCCATCATCAGCGGGTAGTTCCAGGGGGCGATCGAGCCGACGACGCCCAGCGACTCGCGCCGGATCATGCTCGTGAAGCCCTTCATGTACTCGCCCGTGGACTTTCCCTCGAGGACGCGGGCGGCGCCCGCGAAGAACCGTATGCAATCGACGGTCGGGGGAATCTCCTCGGACAGGGTCGTGGCCAGCGGCTTGCCCACGTTCTCGGACTCCATTGCAGCGAGCTCTTCGCCGTGCGCTTCGATTGCGTCGGCGAGCTTGAGCAGAGCCTCGCTACGCATGCGAGGCGTGCTGTCGAACCAGGACTCGTCGTAGCCCTTGCGCGCGGCGGCCACGGCACGGTCGACGTCTTCGGCGGTGCCCTTGGGCGCGTGCGCGATGACCTTGCCGTTTGCCGGGTTGATGATCTCCTGGTCATCGCCGCCTGAGCTGTCCGCCCATTTGCCGCCGATGAACATCTGGTGACGCTTCAAGGTGGTGCTCATATGTCCCTCCTGTTGGGTCCGATCACTTGTTGGCGCCGGCGGCGACGTCGGCGAGCGCTGAGCCGATGATGTCGAGACCTTCATCGAGCTGTTCGTCGGGGATGGTCAGGGGCATCAGGGTCCGGATCACGTTGTGGTGGATTCCAGCTCGAAGCAGGATGAGGCCCCGCTCGCGGGCCAGCGCGAGCAGCTGGGCAGTCTCGGTGTCGGCGGGAACCTTGGTCTTGCGGTCGCGCACCAGCTCCATGCCCGCCATAGCGCCCATGACGCGCACGTCACCGACGATCTGATGCTCTGCTGCCCAGCTCCGCATGCGCTCCTCGACGACCGAGCCGATCCTGGCCGCGCGCTCCGGGAGCCGCTCGTCGCGCATCACGTCGAGCACCGCAAGCCCGGCCGCGCAGGCCACCGGGTTACCGCCGTACGTGCCTCCCAGGCCGCCCGGTCCCGGGGCATCCATCACCTCGGCGCGACCGACGACTCCTGACAGCGGGAATCCCGCCGCGAGGCTTTTGGCTACGGTGACAAGGTCCGGTGACACGCCCGAGTGTTCGATCGCGAAGAACTTCCCTGTGCGCCCGAAACCGCTCTGGATCTCATCGACGATGAGCAGGATGCCGTGCCGCTCGGTCAGGGCGCGCAGCTCGCGAAGGAAGGACGCGGGCGCCGGCACGAAGCCGCCCTCGCCGAGGACCGGCTCGATGATGACCGCCGCGACACGCTCCGGGGAGACGGCCGATTCGAACAGCTCGTTGAGAGACGCCAGTGCCTTCTCCGTGCTCCACCCGCGGTATTCATAGGGAAATGGCACCTGGTAGACCTCGGTCGCGTACGGCCCGAAGTTCTGCTTGTAAGGTACGACGGAGCCGGTCAGGCTCAGGGCCAGCAGGGTCCTGCCGTGAAAACCTCCGTGGAAGCTGATCACGGCCGGCCGGCCGGTGTGAGCGCGGGCGATCTTGACCGCGTTCTCGACCGCTTCGGCGCCCGTACTGAGGAAGATGGCCTTCTTCGGGCCCTCCCCCGGCGCCAGCTCGCAGAGTCGCTCCGCCAACCGGAGGTAGGACTCGTCCATGACGACCTGGAACGAGGTGTGCGTGACCCGGTCCAGCTGCTCCCTCACCGCCTTCATCACGTGCGGATGGCCGTGGCCCACGTTCATCACGCCGATGCCGCCGGCGAAGTCGATGTAGCGCCGGCCGGCGATATCCCAGAGCTCGGCGCCCTTGGCGTGATCTGCCACCACCGGATGGCCGGTCGTGATGCCGCGCGGGATGTAGCGCCGGCGCAGCTCCGCCAGCTCGGTCTCGCTCGCCGTCTGCTTCGTCCCCACGCCGCCGGCCTGATGCCCTGGTTTCACTGGGCCTCCTTATCCCTCGTTCAAGGGTCTTGTCATTCAAACACGCGCGCCCCCCCCGGCGCGCGCCCGCCCTACCGTACCCTCGAGAAGCAGAAATGGACAGCACTGGCGCCGAGGAGGCGGCCGCCGCGGCCGAGCGCGTGTGGCCGGGTCGCACCGCGAGCTTCGCCGTCCTCTCGGGCGGGATCACCAACCGCAACTACCGCGTGGACGTCGACGGATCGTCCTACGTGTTGCGGGTGGGAGGCAACGACACTGACCTCCTCGGCATCGACCGTGCGGTCGAGCACGCGGCGAGCCTGCGGGCGGCCGAGATCGGCGTCGGCCCCGAGGTGATCGCCTTCATCGAGCCGGAAGGCTGGCTCGTCACCCGGTTCGTGGACGGGCGAAGCGTGCCGCCCGATGAGATTCGCGCTCCCGACGGCATTCGACGCGTCGCCTCGGTTCTGCTCAAGATCCACGGAGCGGCCAGGATCCCGGGCTGGTTCGACGCGCATGCCGTCGTCCAGGCGTACCGCGACGAGGCCGTGGCCCATGGAGTTTCGATTCCGGCCGAGTTCACCCATGCGGAGCGCGTCTCGGAGCAGATCCGCCGCGCCCGAGGCCCGCAGCACGAGGTGCCCTGCCACAACGACCTCCTCAACGCCAACTTCCTCGACGACGGCGAGATCCGGGTCGTGGACTGGGAGTATGCGGGCATGGGAGACCGCTTCTTCGACCTCGCCAACCTCTCCATCAACCACGATTTCGGGCTGGAGGAGGACCGCCTCCTGCTCGCCGCCTACTTCGGGACCGAGAGGCGAGAAGACCTCGCCGCCGTTCGGCTCATGCGCGTCATGTCCGACTTCCGCGAGGCGATGTGGGGGGTGCTCCAGAGCGGTATCTCCGGGCTCGACTTCGACTTCGACGGGTACGCCGCCAAACACTTCAAACGGCTCGCCGCGAACGCGGCCGACCCCGCCTTCGAGCGCTACCTGGCTGAGGTGGCCGCAGCGACTTGACGGCCCGTTTGGGCGGGAACAAGATGCGCATGCGATGGCGCAGCAGCTCCCACCCAGCCAGGCCTCCGGCCAGATTTCCCCCGACGGTCACTGGCGATGGGACGGCGGGCAGTGGGTGCCGAACATGCAGCCCCCGCCTCCGCCACCGGTGCCACTCGGCGGGATGCTGGTCGCCGGCCGGCCGGGGCAGATGATGGTGGCGCCGAAGAACCCGGCGGTCAGCCTGATCGTCTCGTTCTTCATCCCCGGCGTGGGCTCCATGATCAACGGCGACGTCGGGATCGGGGTTCTGATCCTCCTCCTGTATGTAGCCGGCGTCGGCCTGTCGTTTTTCCTGATCGGGATACCCCTCGCCATCGGCGCCTGGATCTGGGGCATGATCGACGCGTACCAGGGTGCCCAGCGGTGGAACGCGAGGTACGGGATCCTCAGCTGACCGCTGGGTCCGAATCCGCCTTCGCCCCAGCTGAAGCTCGAATGTGAACCGGATCCGGAACAGGGGCTCGATCGAGCGCCGCACGCCAGCCGTCTAGTTCGAGTTCGGTCATCGTCGAACTCTTGGCAGATGTCAAGTCCGACTTCGGCTAGGCGCGCACCCGCTTGCCGGTGGGGTCATACAGGGGCTCCTCGGCAACGTGGCCCGGGACCCACGTGCCGAAGATCTCGACCTCGACCGGGGTACCGGCAGCAGCGCTCGCCGGCACATAGGCATACGCAATCGAGCGCCCGACCGAGTAGCCGAAGCCTCCGCTGGTCACGCGTCCGGTGGCGCCGCCGATCCGGACCGGCTCGGAGCCGAGCGCGACGGAGCGCGGGTCGTCCAGCACAAGGCAGGCGAGCCTGGTCGCTGAGGGCGCTTCGCGGGCGTTCAACACGGCCTGGCGGCCGATGAACTCCCCCTTGTCGAGCTTGACGCAGAACGCCAGACCCGACTCGTATGGATTGGCCTCCGGGCCGATGTCCGAGCCCCAGGCGCGGTATCCCTTCTCGAGCCGGAGCGAGTCGATGGCCTTGTAGCCGCCGGCGACCAGCCCGCGGCCCCGGCCCGACTCCCACAGCGTGTCCCACAGGCGCTGCCCGAATTCCGAGGGACAGTAGAGCTCCCAGCCCAGCTCGCCGACGTAGGTGACGCGCAGCGCCAGGCTCGGCACCGACCCGACCGCGAGCTGCTGGGCGGTCATGTACGGGAACGCGGCGTTGCCGAGGTCGGTGAGGGTGAGAGGTTGCAGGATTTGCCGGGCCGACGGCCCCCACAGGCCGACGCACGCGTAGGCGGAGGTCACGTCCTCAACCTGGACCGAGCCGTCCTCCGGCGCGTGGTCGCGGATCCAGGACAGGTCGTGCTGCCCGAACGCGGTGCCGGTGACGATGCGGAATCGGTCCTCCGCCAGGCGTGTGACGGTGAAGTCGCACTCGATCCCGCCGCCTTCGTTGAGCATCTGCGTGTAGGTCAGGACTCCCA
>JBGPOC010000203.1:0-4758 GCA_041487825.1 Candidatus Dormibacteraceae bacterium
CAGGGCGCTGGGGACCGTGTTCGGCAACATCTATCTCGCCGACAAGCGGAGCAGCCCCAGCTTCAGCGTCGAAGACGAGGAGTCGCTGAACGTGCTGGCAACGCAGGCCGGCGTGGCCATTGCAAACGCGTCGCTGTACGAAGAGACGCGGAAACGCGAGCGCTGGCTCGACGCGCTTCGCAACATCACCAACGACATCCTGGGCGACGCCGACTCAGAGGCCGTCCTGGTGGATATCGCCGAGCACGCGAGGGAGCTTGCATCGGCCGACGTGGCCGCGATCGTGACCCTGGGTCAGACTGCGGACCACCTCGTCGTGACCGCCGCCGTCGGCGCGCACGCCAGCGAGCTGCGCGGCCTGCCGGTGCCGGCGCGCGAGTCGATCTCGGGGGAGGTGATGCGGACGGGGAAGTCACTCGCTTTCGGAGACGTCGGGGCCGACCCCCGTGCCCACCAGCCGACCGTTCGCCTCGGGCACCTCGGGCCCGCCCTGCTGGTACCCCTGCGGGTGGTGGGCCGGTCCACCGGGACGCTGATGGTCGCGAACCTGAAGGGGGGTCGCCGTTTTGACGAGCAGACGCTTCGCTTCGTCGAGACTTTCGCAGACCAGGCTTCGATGGCGATCGAGTACGGCCGGACTCAGGCGGACCTGCGGCGCCTCGGGTTGATGGACGAGAGGGAACGCATCGCGAAGGAGCTGCACGATGGCATCATCCAGTCGCTGTTTGCGGTCGGCATGGGACTCCAGGCCACGGCCCAGTTGACCGGCTCGCCGGAAACCGCAATCCGCATCGAGGGCGCCGTCGGCGAGCTCGACCGTGTGATCCGCGACCTCCGCAACTATATCTTCGGGCTGCGACCTGGCATCCTGGCCGACCGTCAACTCGACCAGGCGCTGCGAGAGCTCGGCGAGAGCATCCAGAGCCGCTCGGAAGTCCGCGTCCGTGTGGACGTGGACGCTGAGCTGGCGGCCGGAATCTCGTCTCGCTCCCACGAGATCGTGCAGCTGACGCGCGAAGCGCTCTCCAACGTCGCCCGCCATGCTCAAGCCCGCAACGCCGTGGTGAGCCTGACGCGAAAGTCCAATACCGCGGTGCTGACGATCGAGGACGATGGCGTCGGATTCGAGGTCCAGGGCGAATCGGCCGGCAACGGCCTTCGCAACATGCGCGAGCGCGCATCTGCGATGGGTGGCTCCCTTCGGGTGACGAGCAAGGCAGGAAAGGGCACCAGGCTGCGATTCACCTTCCCAATTTGACCTGCATCGGGCCGATCGGCCCCGCACTCATGGGGCAGGCAGCCGTGCCAGAGGTGGTGGCGAGGTGCGACGATAGGACCCATGGCTAAGGACCGACTGCGCGTGCTGCTCGTCGACGACCACGAGGTCGTGCGCGACGGGGTGAAATCGCTGATCAACGCGAACGACGACCTTACGGTGGTCGCGGAGGCTGGTTCGGTGCGGGAGGCGATCGACCAGGCCGTAAGAACCAAGCCCGACGTCGTCGTCATGGACGTCCGCCTCGCCGACGGCAGCGGAATCGAAGCCACGCGCGAGATCCGCGCCCGCCTCGAGAAGACCCAGGTCCTCATGCTGACCTCATTCGCCGACGACGAAGCCCTGTTCGCGTCGATCATGGCCGGGGCGGCCGGTTATGTCCTGAAGCAGATCCGAGGCGGGGAGCTTGTCCGCGCCATCCGCGAGGTGGGCGCCGGTAGGAGCCTCCTCGACCCCGAGGTGACGCGATCGGTGCTGGAGCGGCTGCGCAGGGGCAAGACGATGCGCGACGAGAAGCTCGCGCGCCTGTCCGCGCAAGAGGAGCGGATCCTCACCCTGATCGCGAAGGGCCAGACCAACGGACAGATCGGCAAGGAGCTGAAGCTCGCCGAGAAGACGGTCAAGAACTACGTCTCGACCATCCTGTCCAAGCTGGAGGTTGCCCGCCGGGCGGAGGCTGCCGCATATCTCGCGCGCCATACGACCATGCCGGGGACTTAGTCAGAGCGGTCGAAGCGAAGCGAGAGGCCCGGGTCGGCTCAAGCCATTTCATCCTCTACAGGTGTCGCCTTGCGGCCCTGGAGCTTCTCGCTTCGAAACGAGCCTAAACGGCAGGCGCCTTCTTTCCGAGGGCCGAACGGCCCGTCTTCCTAGGGCCCGGTTCAGCGCCTGGCTCGCGCCGAGATCGCGGCCTCGAGGCGCTTCGCGATCGCTTCGGCAAGCTCCTTGACCGTGGTGTCCGCGACCCCCTGCATCACCGTCTCATTGAGCTGCTGACCGAGCTTTCCAAGTGGCGGTTCGTACATGCCGCTCACGGTCAGCCGGCTCACCATCTTGTCCACCGGGGCCAGCTCGATCCTGCCCGTCATCCTGGGGAAGAGCTGCTCGGGGAACGTGGCCTTCCAGTCGAGGGGGATGACCGTCCAGGTCGCCGTCTTGACCGGCTCGCCCAGAGTGACCACGACCCGCTTGCGAACCGGCACCCCCGCGATGTGAACGCCTACCGTGCCCACGCTCTTTCCGCTGAGTCGCGGGAACCACTTCCGCGGCCCGCTCATCAGCGCCTCGGTGCAGGCTTCAACAGGTTGATCGATGTGAACGGAATGACGGACGAACACTGGAACCCAGATTAGTCCGATGCCGGACTCTTTTGGCGGGACTTGCCGCGTCCCATGAGCCAGCGGATCGGATCGAAGTAGACGTCGTCCATACGTTCCTTGAGCGGGATGATCGCGTTGTCGGTGATGTGGATGTGCTCCGGGCACACCTCCGTGCAGCACTTGGTGATGTTGCAGTACCCGAGGCCGGCCTGACCCTTGAGCAGCGGGCGCCGGTCCAGGACATCCTTCTGATGCATCTCCAGGCTGGCGATCCTGACCATGAAGCGGGGACCGTAGAAGGCGCTTTTCGAATCGTGGGCGCGCAGCACGTGGCATACGTCCTGGCAGAGGAAGCATTCGATGCACTTGCGAAATTCCATCACCCGCTCCACGTCCTTCTGCTGCATCCGCCAGGGCTCGCTGGAGGACAGGTCCTTCGCGGACGGGGTGAACGGCGGGATCTGCTTGTTGATCTCGTAGTTCCAGCTGACGTCGGTGACCAGGTCCTTGATCAGCGGGAACGCCTTCATCGGCGTGACGGTGACCTGGTTGCCATAGTCGGCGATCGGCGTCTTGCACATGAGGCGCGGGAAGCCCTGCACCTCGGCCGCGCACGACCCGCACTTGGCCGCCTTGCAGTTCCAGCGCACGGCGAGGTCCGAGGCCATGTTGGCCTGGACCCAGAGCACCGCGTCCAGGACGACCATCCCCTCCCTGACCGGCACGCGAAACGAAACGAGCTCGCCGCCCTTCGCGTCGCCCCGCCAGATCTTGAGGTCGAGGCTGGTCACCTCCATCACTCCATCTCCTCAGGTGTGTAGGTCGCATAGGACCGGTGCAGGATCTCGGCGAGATAGCCCGGCATGACCGGGATCGGCTCAGCCTGCACGCTCATGCCATTCGGCGTCTTCTCACATATGTAGTTGACGGATGCCAGCTGATCGTCGGTCTTCGGATAGTCCGAGCGCGCGTGTGCGCCACGGCTCTCCTTGCGCTCGAGCGCCGACCGCAGGAGCGCCTCGGCGTTGACGAGCATCGAACGGAGGTCCCACGCGGTGTGCCAGCCCGGATTGAAGGCGCGCGTCGTCGAGCCACCCGTCCCGCAAACCTCCGCCCGAGCGCGCAGGCCCTCGATTTTCTCCAGGCCCGCCTCGAGGCCTGGCGCGTCGCGAACGATCGGCGCGTGTGTCGACATCACGTCCTGGATCTCCGCCATCAGCTTGTAGGGGTTCTCGCCCGCGGCGCGATCGAGCGGCGCGATCAAGGTCGCGACGGCCCGGTCGATCTCGGCGGGATCGATCTTCGCCTTTGCGGCCTTCGGGCTCTTCAGGGCATCCTCGGCCGCCGCATCGCCGGCTCGCTTGCCGAAGACCAGCAGGTCGCTGAGTGAGTTGCCGCCAAGTCGATTCGCCCCGTGCAGTCCTGAGGCGAGCTCGCCCGCCGCGTACAGCCCGGCGACGTTGGTGGCTCCAGACTCGGGTTCAACCCGCACCCCGGCCATCATGTAATGAAGGGTGGGCGCAACCTCCATCGGTTCCTTGGTGATGTCCACCTTGGCCAGCTTCAGGAATTGCTCGTACATCGAAGGGAGCTTGCTCTTGATGAACTCGGGCTTCCTGTGGGTGATGTCCAGGTACGCGCCGCCATGCGGAGTGCCGCGGCCCGCATTGACCTCCGAGTTGATGGCGCGGGCGACCACGTCTCGAGACGAGAGCTCCATCCGCTCGTGGTCGTATCTCTCCATGAAGCGCTCTCCGTCTTTGTTGCGGAGCACGCCGCCTTCGCCCCGCACCCCCTCGGTGACCAGGATGCCGCGGACTCCGGCCGGCCAGACCATGCCGGTGGGATGGAACTGGACCATCTCCATGTCGCGGAGCTTCGCCCCCACTTCGTAGGCGAGGGCGGTGCCGTCCCCGGTGCTCTCCCAGGAGTTGGACGTGACCCGGTACATCTTGCCTGCGCCCCCGCTCGCCAGCACAAGGGCCCCGCAGCGATACATGAGAAGCGACCCGTCGGAGCGCCGGTAGGCCAGAGCGCCGACGACACGGCCGCCGGCTGTCAGCAGCTTGAACACCGTCGTCTCCATGTGCACGTCGACGCCGGCGGTGTGCACCGCACGGTCCTGGAGGGTCCGGATCAGCTCGAGCCCGGTGCGATCGCCGA
>JBGPOC010000204.1:0-4753 GCA_041487825.1 Candidatus Dormibacteraceae bacterium
CCATGCCGCGGGCCTGGTCACCCAGTTCAACCCATCGCCGACGATGATGCGGTTTCGCCGCTACAGCATCGAGCTGTACGAGGAGCTTGGGGTTTTCGAGAAGGTCGGCGGCCTGCGCTTCGCGTCGAGCCCGGAGCAGTTGAAGGAGCTCCAGCGCGGTGTCAGTCGCGCGCGCGGGATCGGCCTAGACGTCGAGCTCGTGTCCGCCGATGAGGCGGCGAGGCTGATGCCGGCCATCACGAAGCGTTCGCTGCACGGTGCGGTCTGGGTTCCTAGCGACGGCCACCTAGACCCGCACACCGCCACCCACGCACTGGCCGCCGCCGCCGGCCGCCTGGGCGCTCGCATCCTGACCCAGCATCGCGTCACCGGCATCGAACTTTCCGGCCGCGGCGCGATCAAGGCGGTCCAGACCGATGTCGGAAGGATCGAGGCGGACGTGCTCGTGCTGGCGGGCGGAATCTGGGCGCCGCAGATCGCGGCGATGGCCGGCGCGTTCGTCGTCTCGACGCCGGTCGACCACCAGCACGCGGCGCTGCTGGCGGTGCCGGGCCACGAGCTTCCTCACGACATGCCCTGCTTCCGCGACCCGGACAACCTCATCTACGGCAAGTCGGAGGCTGGGGGCGTCGTCCTCGGCGGATACGAGGCCGACCCGGTGGCGCGGTGGCTCGACGGCGTGCCCTGGGACCACGCGGGCACCTCGCTGCCGCCCGACCAGGCGCGGTTCGAACCGCTCCTCGCAGGCGCCGCCCGGCGCTTCCCTTTCATGGGCGAAGCCGGCATCGTGAAGCTCGTCTGCCACCCGGATGCGATGACGCCGGACGCCAATCCCCTGGTCGGTCCGGTCCCTGGCGTGCACGGCCTGTACATGGCGGCCGGCCTTTCGCTGAACGGATTCGGTGGCGCCGGCGGCATCGGCCGTTCGCTTACGGAGCTGATCACCGGGGGAGCCTCGGAGCTGGACCTCCACCCATACCGGCCATGGCGCTTCGGGCCGGTGCACCGCGACCACCGATATGTGGCCGAGCTGGCACGCGAGACGTATCGGTACTACTACTACCTCCGCTACCCGTACGACTCGGACGAGTGGGCACGGCCGCGCCGCACGAGCGCACTGCATGAGCGCCTGCAGGACGCGGGGGCTGTTTTCGGTGTCAAGCACGGATGGGAGCGCGCCGACTTCTTCGAGCCGGGCCGGCCCTGGCGCCGCGCGGGCGCCGACCAGCGGAAGTTCGGTTGGACGCGGCCTCCGTACTTCGACCTCCTCGCCGAGGAGCACCGTGCGTTTCGGGAGCGCGCCGGCATCATCGACATGACGTCCTTTGGGAAGATCGACGTGACGGGCCCGGGCGCGCTCCCCCTGCTCGAGCGCGTGGCCGGCAACCGGATCGACCGCCCGGCCGGGACCGTCGTATACACGCAATTGCTTGAGACCAACGGCGGGATCGCCGCCGACGTCACCGTCACGCGTCTGGCCGAAGAGCACTTCCGAGTCGTGACCGGCGCCGGCTACGTCAACAGCGACCTCGGCTGGCTGCGCCTGCAGTTTCGAGAAGACGATCCCCAGGTCGAGCTGCGTGAAACGACAGACGAGCTGTCGGTGATCGGCATGTGGGGACCGCGCTCACGCGAGGTGCTCGAGCGGGTGACCGACGATGACATGTCCGAGCCAGCCTTTCCTTTCATGCAGGCGCGGCGAATCCGAATCGGCGGAGCGTCCGCGCTCGCGCAGCGGGTCACGTACGTCGGCGAGCTTGGCTGGGAGCTGTACCTCGATCCCGCATGGGCGGTGCAGGTGTGGGATCGACTGATGTCGGCCGGCGCCGAATTCGGGATTAGAGCCGGCGGCTATCGCGTGCTCGATTCGCTACGCATGGAAAAGGGTTACCGGTATTACGGAACGGACCTGACGCTGCTCGACAACCCCTTCGAGGCCGGGCTCGGCTTCTGCGTGCAGATGGACAAGGGCGACTTCAACGGCCGGCAGGCTCTGCTGGCCGCTCGCGAATCGGGAATCAAACGCCGGCTCCGCACGCTCGCGGTGGGCGGCCACGAGTACCTGCCGATTTACGGCGGCGAGGCGGTGCACAGTGAGGGCCGGGTGGTCGGACGCGTGCGCAGCTGCGCCTACGGCTTCACCGCCCGCAAGAACCTCGCTTACTCGTACCTTCCCGTCGAGATCAGGCCTGGCGGAAACGTGCAGGTCGAGGTCTTCGGGGACCTCGTCCAGGCCGGCGTGACCGCGGCTGCCGTGATTTCCAGGCCGGGTGCGGCTCGATGACGTCTCGCGTCGAAGAGGCGGCGGCGAGGGTTTCCTTGTGGAAGGGCCAGGAGGTTCGGGTTTCCCAGCTCTCCGGAGGGCTTACCAACGAGAACTACCTGGTCGAGGCTTCCGGGCAGCGATACGTGATGCGCATCCCCGGCCAATCGACCGAGCTGCTTTCGATCGACCGCGCCAACGAGGTGTTCAACACGCAGGCGGCGGCCACCACGGGCATCGGGCCGCGCGTGCTCGAGCACATCCCGGGCCTCGACGTCCTGGTGCTGGAGTTCATAGCCGGCCCGACGATGTCGGCGAAGACGCTGCAGTCGAAAGCTATGGCCGCGCGCATGGCCTCCTCCTTCCGCCAGCTCCACGGCTCGCCGCGATTCCTCAAGGACTTCAACATGTTCCGTCTGATCGAGTACTACCTCGGGATCGTTGACCAGCACCAGGTCACGATCCCCGAGGGCTACCGGGACTGGCTGCCGGCGATCATCAGGATCGAGCAGGCTGTCGCGGCCGGCGCCCTTCCGACCGTGCCCTGCCACAACGACCTCCTGTGCGAGAACTTCATCGACGACGGCGCCAGCTTGCGCATCGTCGATTACGAGCTCAGCGGCAACAACGACCCGTGCTTCGACCTCGGCAACACGGCCCAGGAGGCCGATTTCGACCAGGACCTGCGCGCCGCCCTGTGCGCTGCTTACTTCGGCAAAGAGGCCGCACGCCAGCTGGCCCGGATGAACCTGTTCGCCCTGATGTCGGACGTAGGCTGGACGCTGTGGGGAGCGATCCAGGCCAAGATCTCCGCCGTCGACTTCGACTTCCGCGGCTACTACAACGCGCGCTGGGAGCGCGCGCTCGAGGTCCTGGAGTCCGATCTACTTGGGAGATGGCTCCAAGAGGCCGCCGTTTGACTGGCCCCCAGGCTGGTGATAGGGTCGCCGGTATATCGCCCGCATATTGGTCGGGCGAGCCACGGGAGGAGGCGCAGGGGGTTGGCTTCCGAGGATCGGCTGGAGAGGCGTGTGGATACCATGCTCGCCGACGACGAACCCGCCCTGGCCATCGTCGAATCCGCTGAGGCGGCGCGCTCGCAGAGCGAAGCGGCATACCTTCGCATCCGCGACCGGATCGTGAGCCTCGACATGCCGCCCGGGTCGGTGGTGCAGGAAGCCCGGCTCCGCCAAGAGCTTGAGATCGGGCGCACGCCGATCAGAGAGGCGCTTCAGCGCCTTGCGCTCGAGAACCTCGTCAAGTCGATCCCTCATCGGGGGACATTCGTGACCGACGTCAACATCACCGACCTGGCGCGCATCACGGAGGTCCGGGTCGTGCTCGAGTCCCACGCAGCGAGACTGGCGGCTGAACGACTCCTGGCCTCTGACAGAGCGGGGATCCGGGAGCTGCTCGAGGTCCTCGAGTCGGGCGGCGTGACCGACCAGCGAGAGCTCATGCGCCTGGACCAGCGGATCCATCGCCGGATCTACCGGGCGGCTCGAAACTCCTTCCTGGAGAGCACGCTCGAGACATACCTCAATCTCAGCCTGCGACTTTGGTACCTGGTCCTCGACCACGAGGTGCGATTGCGCCAAGCGGTGGTCGAGCATGTCGAGCTGCTGCGGGCCGTTCTGGCCGGCGACGGATCGCGGGCCGAAGACAGGATGCGGCGCCATGTGACCGGCTTCGAGAGGGAGATCCGCAAGGCTCTCGTGGAGCGGTAGGCATGCCGAGAGTCTTCTTCGCCACCGACCTGCACGGCTCTGAAATGTGCTGGCGCAAGTTCCTGAACGCGGCGAAGTTTTATGAGGCCGACGTCCTCATCTGCGGCGGCGACATGACCGGCAAGGCGATCGTTCCAATCGTCGAAGAGGATGGGCACTTCACAGTGACGATGGGCGGACAGCCCGAGCAGACGGTCGGCCAAGATCAGGTCGGCGAGATCGAAGCGCTGATCCGGCGCAAGGGCTATTACCCGCTCCGGCTGACGCCCGAGCGCCTTGCCGAGCTGGATGGGGATGAGTTAAGGCGGAGACATACCTTCCAGGAGGTGATGCTCGACGGCGTCCAGCGCTGGATGGAGATGGCCAAGGACAAGCTCGGCGGGTCAGGCGTGCGCGTCTTCGTGTGCCCGGGCAACGACGACGAGATGGAGGTGGATGACGTCGTCCGGAGATCGGATCTGGTCCAGCTCGGCGAAGGGCGGGTGGTCGAGATCGACGGATTCTCGATGATCTCGACGGGTTGGTCTAACCACACGCCGTGGAACACGCACCGCGAGGAGAGCGAAGACAAGCTCGGGGAACGCATCGAGGCGATGGCCAAGCAGGTTGCGGACCCGTCGCATGCCGTCTTCAACCTGCACTGTCCGCCCTACCAGTCAGGCCTCGACGAGGCGCCCGCAATCGACGCCGACCTCAGGTTGCTCCACGGCGGGCGCGCTCTGCGGCCCGTCGGCTCGACGGCGGTTCGGAAGGCGATCGAGAA